>JAUXCJ010000134.1 GCA_030618965.1 Thiomargarita sp. | reverse complement strand
TGGCCTTGAACAACGCCATGCGTAAAGAGTTCGGTGTCAATCTGCTAGAAACTTGGGGCGTAAATGGCCTTAAAGCAGACATCCAAGACCAACTGCTCATTATATATATAAGAGCCAAAATTAAGCCGATTTTCGAGCAGCCATATCGTTGGCTCACAATTTCTGTTTTGATAACTAATAACTAACAATGTCAACAGCCATCATATTTAGAAAAGGGCTAAGTTCCCTACTCAACAGTGCCGTTATCGACATACTCGCTAAATCCACTGGCACCAATAAAGCACTAAACTTACTCAAAGCTAACTTTACTTTCACCGCTGCCGAAATCGCCGTAGCTTTTCAAGACAGCCATGCTCGTGCCCTTGCAGCCATCAGCGCTGGCATAGTCTCGCCAGAGCAAAGGCAGGGCTTTTGGAAAACTTTGCTGAAATCCCGCATTGATAGTGAATTTTATCAGCGCATTGAGCTAGATTATTTACAACCATTTGCCTTACAACAAAATTTATCTACAGAGGCATTATCAAAATTTCGCCAATCCGCCCTTGAACAGTGCAAACGCTTAGCAAAATGCACCCTATTTCAAGCCGATAATGTGCCTTTTACCGAAACCGAACTCGCTAGCTTTGTGACAGAAACTGGGACTTTTGCCATCACGGATTTAGTTTTGGCGCAAGTTTCAATCCCTTTAGATGATTCTGTGCGCGACTTTTTGAGCTACAAGGAGTTGTTTGGACAAGCCATTTTGTTCTTTTTACATGAAAATTTACGCAATGATACCCGATATGCGCGGACTTTAGAGGCTTTGCAACGTGAAGGTTTAATCCTCGATGTGCGCGAGATTAAATCTTTGGTGCAATCCACCGAGGATAAATTAAATCAAGCTTATGCGGCAAAACAATTTGGAAAATTAGCCGAACTGGCTCCAAAATTAGAAATTTTGCAAAAAATTGAGTCGGTGACACAAAGCCATTATGCTCAATTCATTGCTTTTCAAAACAATTTTGCCGATTGGACCGATTTGGTGAGGGTTCAGCTTTCGGACATTTTTTCGGCGATGGATAATTTACATTGGAAATTGGATGCCATTCATGGAGATGTCAAACAAATTTTAGCCATCGTTGAACAATTAATGGCTCACACTGATTTATCGCCGCAAATGAAACCGCGTGATGAATTCACGCAGTATAACAGTGCCACTCTTAATTTGATTAAGAAAGCCTTGCGCTTATCCAAAAAATTGTCACCGTCTGATGCACAATTCAGTCGGGTTGCGATTGGCTTAGGTAGTGTAGTTTCTGCTAGTGGCGATTTGGACAAGGCGGAGTCTTTATTGCTCAAAGCCTATCAACAGGCGCAAACTGATGATGATCGCGCTTTAAGTGCTTTTAATTTATTTCAAATGTATCTTCGACAAGCTTCTTATAATAAAGCGTTGTCCTATTTACACGAGGCGATTGAGATTAATCCACAACGCTATGCATTACATAATGTGCATAAATATCCGATTGAAAGAATATTGGGTGCTGGGGGCATGGGATGTGTGTTTTTGTGTCGGGTGCGTTTGAAGAAATCTAAAAAAGTGGTGGTGAAATGTTTTTGGGAAACGCGGAAAGGTTCTCTTGATGATATTTTTGAAGAGCCGCTATTGATGGCCGAAATTGCTGGGAAGTATGTGCCAGCACCGTTAGATTACGGTTTTGTGGATACGGCTAAACAACAACGCGGTTTTTTTGTGACTAAATTTTTTGATGGGGCAGTGGATGGTGAGGAGTGGTTAAAAGCGCATGGAAATTTGGACATTAATAGCGGGATTGCGGTGGGTTTGCAAATTGCGAAGGCTTTGCAACTGGCGCATAAAAAGGACATTTTCCATTTAGATTTAAAACCCGCTAATCTGTTGTTATCCCCATCTCAGCGTTCTCCGAGCGTCAAAGTGATTGATTTTGGTTTGGCGAAAGTAGCGAAGTCGTTACAGGAGGAGTTGAGCCTGAAACAAAGTAAAACGAGTTTGAGTGTGTTAGCGCAGTCGGTGTTTGGGACTTTCGATTATGCTCCGCCGGAGCAGCAAGGTTATGACGGGGTGGTGGGTGCGAAAAGTGATGTGTATGCTTTTGGTAAAACTTTGTATCGTTTGTTGACGGGCGAAATCCCGCAGACTTTGCATCCGAGACGCTTGGTAAAGGCACCTGAGTTGTTTGAGTTGCTGTGTGATTGTGTGGAGAGGGAGGTTGATAAACGTCCTGATGTGGGGACTTTGATTAGCAAACTTAGCTCTTTAAATAGTTCAAAAGTCACTGTACTGCCGATTCAAATAAAAGTGCCTTCGATCACGCAACTTGATAATCGGACATGGTGGAATCAGTTAGATGGCAAGTGGCAAGGCATTTTCAAGCGAGCCATCAATTGGTATAACGACCCATGGATTCGTTTCAAGAAAGTCTTTAACTTTAATATTGAAATAAGTAATAAGGACTTAGTGGAAATTGTTCATTTGCAAGAGCTGGATTGTCATGAAAATAAAATAAGCGATTTAGAACCACTGCGCCAGTTGACGAGTTTGCAGAAATTGGATTGCCGCTATACTGAAATAAGCGATTTAGAACCACTGCGCCAATTGACGAGTTTGCAGGTATTGGATTGCCGTTATAATCAAATCAGCGATTTAGAACCGCTACGCCAGTTGACAAGTTTGCAGAAATTGGATTGCCATTCTAATCAAATCAGCGATTTAGAACCGCTGCGCCAGTTGACTAGTTTGCAGAAATTGTATTGCGATTCTAATAAAATTAGCGATTTAGAACCGCTGCTCCAGTTGACGAGTTTGCAGAAATTGGATTGCTGGGGTAATAAAATCAGCGATTTAGAACCGCTGCGCCAGTTGAGGAGTTTACAGAGATTATCTTGTAGTTATAATAAAATCAGCGATTTAGAACCGATGCGCCAGTTTACGAGTTTGCAGATATTAGAGTGCGGTTCTAATAAAATCAGCGATTTAGAACCGCTGCGCCAGTTGACTAGTTTGCAGCACTTAGATTGCGGTTTTAATAAAATAAGTGATTTAGAACCGCTGCGCCAGTTGACTAGTTTGCAGGTATTATCTTTTAATAATATTAAAACTAGTGATTTAGAACCGCTGAGCCAGTTGACGAATTTGCAGGTATTGTGGTGCGAGGGTAATAAAATCAGCGATTTAGAACCGTTGCGACAGTTGATTAGTTTGCATGACTTGTGGTGCAAGCATAATCAAATAAGCGATTTAGAACCGCTGCGACAGTTGTCTAGTTTGCAGGTATTGGTTTGCCGTGAGAATCAAATCAGTAAAGCAGAAATAGATAAATTTAGAATCGCAGTGCCCAACTGTAATTGTCACAACTTTAACGGCGAATGAGCGAAATTAAAACAAGAACTAGCAGCATAGCATCAAGCCGAACTGGACGTACTTAAATCGGATTATGAAACACATATTGAAAAAATTACAGACAGAAATAGAAATATAAATGGCAGAGCGTGTTAAAAATAGGTTGATGAATTTAGATGGTTATAATGCCTGAACTGTGATTAGACTTTTTTGTCTGAATCAGGATTTTCAGAATTTTAGAATTTACAGAATAAAGACTTATGGTTCGGCCATTCAAAAACTAGAATTTAAGAATTAAGAAACTGAGTGAAAAAGCGCGTCATATCTAGGTGTGGTTGATAAACGCTCTTTTGCCCAAAGATGTCTGGTAAAACTAGGTCATGTTTATATTCTTTTTGATTGAAAATCTTCATTCCCTTGAGTCGACGAGAAACGATAAAAAGCTGATCAACGCTTGTTTTAGCCAGATAACCTAATTCCAAAAAACCGTTTTAGAATGACCGAACCATAAGTAATATAGTATTAAACAAATCTATTAAAGAGGTAACAAAAGATGATATATGCACTTAAAGAACGAATTGGAGATCCATCACTTTTTTGTGGTAGAACTGAACAAATGACTTTGCTGATGAACTGGGTAAATCAAATACCCAGAGAAATGTCGAAATCCCGGGCATTATTAGGACGGCGTAAGTGTGGTAAATCTGCAATTATGCAGCGAATATTTAATATTTTGTGGAATCAACAAGGCAAAGTTATTCCGTTTTATTTTGAAGTTCAGGATTATGGTCAATGTTTGTTGGATTTTGCTGATGTGTATTATCGCACCTTAATAAGTCAGTATCTCTCATTTCAAACCAGAACCCCTCTAGCTTTTGGTAACCAAGCGTGGGAAATGTCTAAACTCCTTGAAATAGCAAAGAAAGTAAACAACTTGAATGTCATAGAAAATATTCAGGCATTTCAAGACTATCTTCAAGCAGAACGGGCAGATGCAGCCTTCAATTGGGCGATTGGTACACCATCTCGCTTAGCTGGATTGGAAAACGTCTTTTTTCTGATCATGATTGATGAAATTCAATATATGACCAAATATATTTATTATGACAAAGACTATAAAAATCAAGCATATAATTTGCCAGGTGCTTATCATGGACTCGTCGAATCAAAAGTCGCACCGATGCTGGTTTCGGGTAGTTATGTCGGTTGGATGGTTCAAATGATGCGAGAAATGTTTGTCGGTGGGCGGCTTACACAAACCCCAATTTCTTCTAAACTGACGTTTGATGAGGGTATGGAAGCTATTTATCGCTATGCCGAATTTAATCAAATTGAAGTCACTGACGAAAGTGCTTTAGTTATCAATAAGTTGACCCAAAGTGATCCTTTTTACATCACCTGTCTTTTTAGGAGTGATTGGAGTGGTAAGGATTTGAGTACTGTTGATGGGGTAATTAAAACTTTGGATTATGAAATTAAGAATCGAAAGGGTGAATTGTTTGGCACTTGGTCAGAATATATTTATTCGACGATTAAGGCGGTTAATGATCGTCATGCCAAAACAATTTTGTTATTTTTATCCAAAGAACGCTATAAGGAATGTACTCGGGTTGAAATCGGCGATCATATTGGTAATCAATTGTCTGAAGCTGAACTGGAAGAAAAACTCCGTACTTTGGAATATGGTGATTTAATCACGCAGGGGATTAATAATTTTCGTTACCGTGGTATTTCTGATGATATTTTGGATTTGATTTTTCGAGAGCTTTACCAAGAGGAAATTGAGCAAGTTAAACCCAATGTCGCTAAAGAATTGGCTGGTAAAGTGGCCATTTTGGAAAAAGACAAAAATTTCGACCATTTGAAAATGTTCGATTAGAAAAATTATTGAAGCTGGCTTCCGAAAATAAATGTG
>JAUXCJ010000230.1 GCA_030618965.1 Thiomargarita sp. | reverse complement strand
TATTACGCAAAAATTTACCTATAAAAACAGCGGCTAAATTGACTAGTGAAATTACTGGAGAGAGTAAAAATAGTTTATATACGTTTGGACTATCAAATTAACTAATTTTTATTGGAGTCCAAAGCTTTAGCTTTGGCAGAGTTCCAAAGCTAAAGCAGCTTGACTAGGTACTAGGCGGTTTCTAAACACACTCTTGCAGGCACATTTTCAATTATCAATAACTTTCCTTTTATATCAACAATATAATTGACATTTTGTTCAACAAGGGTTTCTTTCCAAGTATCAATTGTCATCTGAAACTCTCCTATCCGAAAATCCGGTAAATCCTGATTCAGACAAAAAAAACCAAAGAATAACTACAAGGATTACTTTTAAAAAAGGATAAAACCCAGTTCAGCTTAGATTTTTGCCTTATCCATTCTTAAAAATAATCCGTGTAGTTCTTCTGTTTTTATCCTGAAACGAAGGGCGGAAAACTACCGACATCAGTTGTTCCATCACTTTTAAAAAAGCTAACTTTAGCAATTTTCTGAAGTTCATCAATTAATTGCTGACGCAAAGTGGAAAAATCCTGAGCTTGCATTGAACTCTATAATTTTTTATCAGGTGCAGCCAAACCAGCAGTGATAGCAGTGATTGAATAGGCGTAACTATCTTGATAGGCTTGAAAAATTTACTCAGATGAATAGGTAAAATGCTCTTTAATAATAGCGAGAGCTTTTTTTGGTGCGCCCTCGACGATAATGGGATTATCTAATAAAATGCTTAATCCGGTTTTGATGACTGTTGATAGTGACATAATAGAGTTATTTTTTTTCCAAGTGAGTTTGGGATATTTTAGATTAATTCTGGTAGGATTGACAACTATAACTTGATCATCGACTAACAACATAACAGAAAAATTATATTATCTATGAACAACCTAGCTAATATTCGTAGCCAAATTGACCAATTAGATACACAAATCCAAGAATTTATCACTAAACGCGCACAATTAGCAGACGCAGTCGCAAAGGCAAAATATGCAGAAGAGCAACAACCTAATTTTTATCGTCCCGAGCGTGAAGCCGACATTTTGCGTAAAGTCATCGCACGAAATAAAGGACCTTTACCAGATGAAGTATTAACGCGAATTTTTCGAGAAATTATGTCTGGCTGTTTGAGTTTGCAAAAACCACTCAAAATAGCATTTTTAGGCCCTATCGGTACCTACTCAGAAGCGGCTGTGCGTAAACACTTTGGACATTCAGCACAAAATATTCCCCTACAAACCATTGATGAAGTATTTCGAGAAGTCGAAGTTGGCACAGCTAATTATGGAGTAGTACCAGTTGAAAACTCCACAGAAGGTGGCGTTAATCAAACCTTAGATTGTTTAATAAAAACACCATTAAAAATTTGCGGAGAAATTGCATTACCTATTCATCATCATCTACTTTCAAAAGTAACGACATTAGCGCAAATTAAACGCATTTATTCCCATCAACAATCATTCGCACAATGCCGAGGCTGGTTGGATAACCAATTACCCACAATAGAACGTATTGCTGTAAATAGTAATGCCGAAGCAGCCCAACGTGCTGCGAATGAATCAGGCAGTGCCGCGATTGCAGGAAAAATGGCAGCAGAAATTTACCAATTACAAAAAATCGCCTCACGCATTGAAGACGATATAAACAATACCACCCGTTTTGCAGTGCTAGGACAACAAACTGTATCTCCCACTGGAAAAGACAAAACCTCATTACTACTATCAAGCCCTAATACAGCCGGCGCTTTATATCATTTGCTAGAACCCTTTGCGAATAACAATGTCAGCATGACACGCATAGAATCACGGCCATCGCGGCAAGGCAATTGGGAATATGTATTTTTTGTAGATATTGAAGGACATATCACAGATGAACCTATTGCCAAATCCCTACAAAGCTTAGAAAAACATACTTCATTAATCAAACACCTTGGTTCCTACCCACGCGCTATTAATTAATATGAACTTCACAAAACTAGCTACCCTTGGCGTACAAGGATTACAAGCCTATCAGCCCGGAAAACCCATTGAAGAACTAGAACGCGAATATGGGATAAAAAATGTTATCAAACTAGCTTCTAATGAAAACCCTCTTCCAACTAGTTCACTAGTACAGGAAGCAATACAAATACAAAACATCGCCCGTTATCCCGATGGCAATGGCTTTATATTAAAACAAGCCTTAGCGGAAAAATACGGCGTTGACAAGAACATGATCACATTAGGCAATGGTTCCAATGATTTGCTAGAACTCATTACCCGCGCCTTTGTCACCCCAGCACATAACGTTATATTTTCTCAACATGCCTTCGCCGTCTACCCCATTGTGACACAAGCAGTCGGTGCTAGAGCTATCATTACCCCCGCCAAAAATTGGGGACATGATTTAACCGCAATGCAAGCGGCTATTTCTGATGAGACAAAATTAATATTTATAGCAAATCCAAACAACCCTACTGGAACCTGGATTAACAAAACCCAGCTAAAAACCTTTTTAGACGCAGTTCCAGAACGAATACTGATTGTTATCGACGAAGCCTATTTTGAATATGCCTCAGAAAATCCAGATTATCCCAATAGCCTAACATGGCTATCGAACTATCCTAACCTGATAGTAACCCGCACCTTTTCAAAAGCTTATGGATTAGCAGGACTACGAGTAGGCTACTCTATATCTCACCCAGAAATTGCCGACATACTAAATAGAGTTAGACAACCCTTCAACGTCAACTCCATAGCCCTAGCAGCAGCCACCGCTGCCCTAAACGACACCAATTACCTAAAAAAAAGCGTAGCTCTAAATCAAGCAGGAATGCAACAATTGACCCAAGCATTTGAACAAATGGGATTTTCTTACATACCATCATTGGGTAATTTTATAGCAGTAGAAGTAGGAAATGGGGCAACCACTTATGAAAACTTACTCCGTCAAGGCATCATTGTGCGCCCGATTGGCGGAATTTATCAAATGCCAAAACACTTGCGCGTCTCAATTGGATTAGCTTCAGAAAATGAAGCATTTATTCAGGCAATGCAAAGAAAATCTCCAAGCGACTAACAAGATGCCTTGGGATAAATTCCGAGGCTAAAGTCGGCTAAAGCCGACTATACTCAACACGTTCACAAACTTAACTTTTTTGTCATTTCGACGACAGGAGAAATCTTTAGTGGCATTTAAGATTTCTCCTGTCGTCGAAATGACAATAGTTCAAATTGTGAACGTGTTGAGTATAGTAGAGTTTCTCGTTAGCAGAACTATTTGAGCTTGATTTTAAAATAGTCGCCACAATCTCAATTAAGATTTATACCTATCAATTGGGGGTAAAGAACATGGCAGAGAACGAAAAAATGAATGAAGAAGACGAAAGGATTGCTTGCGAAATCTGTTTAAAAGAAGTGCCGATTTCTGAGGCAAAGAGCGAAGAGGCGTCAGATTACTTTTTTCATTTTTGTGGCATAGATTGTTATGCAAAATGGAAAGAACAAGAAAAGCCAGAAAATAATTAACTATTTGGCCCAGACCTCAGAGGTTTCCAAAACCTCTGAGGTCTTTAGGGATTGCTCTTATTTATAATTAAAAAACCCTTTCTAATACTTCAGCATACTGATCAATTTCCCCATTAGCTTTACTACGCGAGTCTATTCCAAAAGTGACAGTTAACGATGGCACGTCAGGAGGGGCGTTTCTGATGACTTGGGTTATTGATGCTAGCGTGATTATGAAGTGGTTTTTGACTGATGATGAGGCTGATGTTGCCATTTCCTTGGATTTGTTGGAGGCTTTGCGAAATGAATCAGGATTTACCTAATTTTATAATTCAAACAATCGGTTTTGATTTTGAAATTCTGAAACCAAGTTAAATCCTGATTCATATATTTAATAGTCCATATTAGTTGATTTTATCGTTAGTTAATTTGAAAAATAATTATTTTTTATCAATAAGTTAAAAAATTATAAAAATTAGTTGACAATTTTATAATTTTGCCGTTATTTAATAACAATAGTTTTTT
>JAUXCJ010000254.1 GCA_030618965.1 Thiomargarita sp. | reverse complement strand
TTGAAAACCTCGGAGGTCTGATTTTATTAACTTTTATTTTTCCACTTAATAGGAACTGCCGCAGGTGGGGCATCAGATGCCGGCTCTATTTTCCGTTTACCCAAGGTATGTCCATAGACTACTTCATAAGTGGCTGGTAACAGACCTTCTGGTGAACGATATTTTTCATAAGCGGCTAACATCGCCTGAAATTTTCCCTTGCCAGTTAAACTGCGTGATCGTCCAGCAGTGATATTGTGTGCGCCAATCTGCTTTAGTGTTTTCATTAGCTGTTTCACATCTGTATAAGTGAACTGAAGCCTATCAACATCCATCACCGGATTAATTAATCCAGCCCGCAATAAAGCATCACCATAGTCGTGCATATCTAAAAAATGATTTACATGGCTGCCATTATCAACACTTGCCCAGCTTTGGCGTAGTTCTTTTAATGTATCTGGTCCCAAAGTCGAAAAAAATAACGCGCCATCAGGTTTTAGCACTCGTGCAAATTCGGCAAAAACAGCAGGTATATCATTACACCATTGCAGCATGAGATTAGATATTAATAAATCGACACTGTCGTCAATGAAAGGTAATTGTGCAGCATCGGCGCAGACAAAATGCTGTTTGGAAAACCATCTCGGTGCTTTTTTGCTGGCGGCTATTATCATTTTTTCTGATATATCAACAATATATATATCAGCCTTTTTGTAATGCTGACTCAAAGCACGGCTTAACCTACCTGTTCCCGCTCCCACATCTACAATCTGGCGTGGTGTCAATTTCACCCACTCTAAACGCTCAAGTAAATCGTCTCCGACCATTTTTTGTAAGCTTGCCCACAGTTCATAAGCAAGCGCAGCGCGATCAAATGATTGAGACACTTGACGTTTATCTAAATAATTAGGTGGTAAGGGATTCATTTAAAAAGCCTTGTAAAGAGTGCATAAATTGTTTCGGGTGAGACAAAAACGGGAGATGTCCTGCTGATTTGATACAAACTGTTTGCAATGTTGGCCATAAATGTTGACAATCTGTTGCGACACTTGCGGGTACTAATGTATCGCGTTCCCCTAAACATAATAAGCTGGGGCAATGAATCTGGGAAAGTTCTGCGCGTAAATCGGTATTTTGTAATAATTGTAAGCCTGCTTGTAAGGCTTGGGTTTGGGGAATTGGTGTTTGTTTCAACAGTGTATTGAGGGCGCGGAGTTGTTGATGAGCGGATTCGCTACCTTTCACTTGTAATGCTAAAAAACGCTTCAAAGTGCCTAAAGTATCGCTTTGTAATTGCTGTCCAAATTGTTTCAACACAGCTAATCTCATGGCATGAGGCCAATTCTCGGCTGTTATAAAACGAGGTGAGCTACTAACTAATACTAAGGCTTGTACATCTTGCCATCTTGCCATAGCCATAGCTATTAAACCCCCCATTGACCAACCTAGCCATACAGCATTTTTAGGTAAAGCGGCGGCTAAGGTTTCGGTTAGTATCGGTAGGCTATATTCACACATTTGGCTACGCCCATGCCCGGGTAAATCGACTTGATAAACACAGTAATCTTTGGCAAGTTGAACTGCAATATCATTCCAAATTTCGCCATTAAATCCCCAACCATGTAATAATATCAATGGTTGAGATGAGGATTTACCTTGTGTTTTGATATATAAGTGCAATTTTTAGATGGGAAAAATAACTAAAAAGACCTCAGAGGTTTCCAAAACCTCTGAGGTCTGGGCAAAATTAAAATCTCAAAATTAAGCAAACAATATCATATTTTCCCTAATTTTTTTCATTGCATTACTCTCAATTTGGCGTATTCGTTCTGCTGAGACATTATAGTATTCCGCCAATTCTTTCAAAGTAGATTTCTTTTCATCTAACCAACGCTTTTGCAAAATGTCCTGACTACGCGCATCTAATTTATCCAAAGCGCCGTGCAATTGTTGATTACTATGAGCTTCCCAATTAGTCTGTTCTACTATAATTGCAGGATCAGAATCATTGTCTTCTAAATACGCGGATGGTGCAAACACGTCATCTTCATTATCAGTATCGCTGGGCCCATCAAAGGCAAGGTCTTGAGCACTCAGACGTTTTTCCATTTCTAACACGTCTTTGGTTCTAACGCCTAAATCTTTGGCAACATTTTCAACCTCTTTTGCAGACAGCCAACCCAAGCGTTTTTTCATGCTGCGTAAATTGAAAAAAAGTTTACGTTGCGCTTTAGTTGTAACAACTTTAACGATGCGCCAATTACGCAGAATAAATTCGTGAATTTCTGCCCGTATCCAATGTACCGCAAATGAGACTAAACGTACTCCAAAACTGGGATCAAAACGTTTAACTGCTTTCATTAAACCAATATTACCTTCTTGTACTAAATCAGCTTCTGGCAAGCCATAACCACGATAGCTTTGAGCAATATATAAGACAAAGCGTAAATGTGACATCACCAATTGTCGAGCTGCTTCAAGATCTTCATCTTTGTGGAAACGCTCAGCTAATTCCCGTTCTTGCTCAACAGTCAACACAGGAATTTTTTTGACGCTTTGTCTATAGCTTTCAATCTCTTGGCCATGGAAAACTGGTAACGCATTGAATTTTAAAGATAATGCTTTTGACATTGTTTATTTTACACCATTTATTAATGGATTTAGATCGTAGTTTATTAGCACTCACTAATTATGAGTGTTACTCTGGGGATTCTTGCTTAGTATTTCAAGAATTTTGTATATAGTATTACATCACCGAACCTATCATAAAAATAGGCGAATAGAGAGAAATTACCAAAAAGCCAACGATAATTCCTATAAATATTGTAATTGCTAATGTATAAATTTTTATAGTCGGTTCAATAGATTGTAAAATTTTTTTGGTATAAATATCAGCGATTTTATTCAACAGCTTGTCTAGGCTATTGCTTTGTGTTCCCACAATCGCAGCATGAATCACTTTTTCTGGAAAGATTGACTGTTTTTTCAAGGCATCAGATAAAGGCGTACCAGAAGAAATGTCTTTAGTCACTTGTTCAAGTCGCTTACCATAAATTGGATTTTTTACAGCTTGAGCCGCCGCTTCAAAGGCTTTTACTAATGATACCTGATTAGATAACGCAAAGGCACAAGTACGCAACAAACGCACTAGTGTAATTTTGTGATAAATTTTACCAAATAATGGCAGATAAAAAATGATGCTTCGCCGCTTAATCCAAAGCAAGGCACTTAATATCAGAAATACACCTATAAACAACCAAACAAAATCAGCCATTTTTACTAACAATAGAGTCATTACCGGCAAGTCAGAACCAAATGCCGCAAACATATCACTGAATACAGGAACAACATAAATAAAAATCACACTTGTCATCAAAAAGACAATAAAAATCATCGCAAAAAAATAAATAGATGATAAAGCAATTTTGTTAGTTAAATCATCCTCAGTAATATCCAGAGATTCACGATAGTCTGCAATTTTAGCCAATGTTGTGCTCAATGATTCTCCTTTGCGTAGCATATCTACGATAAAAGGCTCAAAATACCGAGGATGTCGAGCAAGACTATCCGCTAGGCTCAAGCCTTTCTCAATATCAGTTTGAATGCCAGCACTTAAGCGGCGTATCAAAAAACTTTCCTGCTCTTGTTGAATAATTTGTAAAGCATCACGACAGGAAATGTCACTTTCTAATAATAAAGCCAGTTCGCTGATAAATTGGCTGATTTCTACATTTGTCACATAAGGCTCCTAAATCAACAAAGTCAACGACATTTAGAGATTAAATATTCAGGTGGCACATTAGTTTTGTTATCACCTTGAACAATAAAATGATTGGGCATTTGTGCATAACCCACCATTTCTCCCCCCCTCAATCCCCCCCGCTGGGGTG
>JAUXCJ010000299.1 GCA_030618965.1 Thiomargarita sp. | reverse complement strand
GGCAGCTTCATAGCTTAAACGGATATTATGTGCTTCGGTTCCATCTCCAACTGTCAACGGAATATTTATAACTTGTTTATAATCATAGGGAATCCGCAAGTCCAAGCTTTCATAGCCGACTTTAATATGTTGAACTGTAAAAGTTCCTTGTTCTGGGCGTTCGGTTAAATCTGGGTGTAGAACTGATACTTTATGAATGCCAGAATTTTGTGGCGTAAATGTATGAGAAAAATTGCCATTGGCATCAGTATAAATGTTATAAGTGCGTTCAAAACCTTTTAAGCTGATGATTAATTTTAATGGCACCAAGGACATGGAATTTTTTGTAGCTCTTTCTACAGCTTTTCCGGTGATAATTATTGGCTCGTTGCCATAACTTTTTTCGGGTGAAACTTGGGTTAGTTCTCCAAAATAGGTGGTATCTAATAGGGAAACTGTTTGATAGCGCACGATTCCTGGTAGACTGAGCCCGTCTTCTTTGCCCAAATGGTAATGAATTTTGTCAATGTTTAATTGTAGTTTTACTTCTGTAGGAGCAGAAGCTGGTACGGAAATTTCAGTCCAATTTGATTCAAAGCTGCCACCTTGTGGAATACGGGCAACAGTTTTTCCATTTGCTAATGTTATGACATTGTTACCTAATTTTTGTTTTAAGGCTTTTACTGCTAGTACATCTTCGTCAAAATTGAGTAAGAAAAATTGAATTTCGTCGGAAGCTGTGACGATTTCAATTTCTACTGGGCTAGTATTTTCCAAGCTGAATTTGACTTTTCCTTGTCCACCACGAATTAAATCTTGAGTTTGCAGGCTGAGATTTAAGCCGCTACCTTCTGACATTTCTATTTGGTTGTGGCGAATTATTTGGGTTAGTTCTCCAGTTTCTGGCCGAATTTCTAGTGTGGTATTTAAGCTGGTAACTGCGCTGCCACCGATGATTATTTTTATAGTTCGAGTTTCGCCAGCGAAGAGAGCAAATTTTTGTGAATGTGCGGTTTGATTGCCGAGTTTGGCTTGAATTTTTAGATCGGTAATGTTGTCTCTGGAATAGTTACTTACTTTATAAATAAAAGTGTTAAACTGTGCTTTTTGGAGTGGCACAGTATTTTGTAATTGAATGTTGAGTGCAGGTAAAATGACTGTGCGTTCAATGCTTTTGGCTTCATTATTATCTATAGCAATTACTGAATAAGTGCGGCTTTGTTCTGGAGTATAGCCAATATCAGTGTAACTCTTTGTAGTGAGCGGCAATTTGCTGCCATTGTTGAGTTGTAGTTCAAATTTAACCGCTTTGGAATGCTGGAAAGTAAGAACTGGCAGATTCTCTCCGTCTTGAACTACTTTGAGTGTGGAAACTGGTAATAAGTCAACATTTAAGTAGGCAAAGTTTGATGGCTCGGATTCATTTCCTGCCTTGTCTACAGCCGTAACTGCATAATAATGTGCAGTTTCTGAAGGGGCATTGTCTATTGTACTTAATTCTTTGAGTTTGGTTTTTATTGGAGCTGAAAGTATTTCAGTTTCCGAGCGATAGAGATTATAGCTGTCACTAGGATTAGCGATCCAAGTAGCTTTGATACCAGCACTTATTAGTTCTCCTTCTAGGTTTGTTGGTGCTTCGGGTGCAATGGAATCTGCTGTTATTTCAACAATGTTGCCATAAGCACTAATTGCTTCTTGAGTATTTGCTTGGCGAACACTGGCTACAGCGTAATGATATAAACCGTCTATTGAGGTATTATCGGTAAATTCTAAGGCTGCTCCGCTACGCTGATAGGCTGATAATTCAGTTTCTCCAGGGGCTTGGCGAAATATTTGATAGTCTGCGGCTTCTTCAACAGCTTCCCAGCTGGTATGGATTTTGCCTGCGGGTAGAGCAATTGCGTACCAGCCTTGTGGTACGGCTAAAGGTGGTAAATCCCCTTGATATATTTGATAATTATTGTCGCCATCAATTTGGGTGCCAATATTACCGAAATTATCTTCAGCTCTAAATAGAAATTGCAAATTTTCGGTTTCATCTAAACCAGCATTCGTAGGCAAGGTAAAACTAGCCTGATAAACCAGTTCGCTAATTGTTGTTAGGCTAAGAACTTCAACTTGGCTGCCAGCTCCTGAAAGCAAGTAAGATAATTCCGGGCTTACTGCTGGTACTTCATTGATTTCAATAATAACTTTTACATTTGTAATCTGAGAATTATTAATTGGTTCTGGCGGTGTGACGGTAATTTTGGTAACAAAAGGCCCTTGATTGTCAATTTCTATGGAACTGCCAGCATCAATTGCAGTGCCACGATTTCCAGCTTTGTCTCTGGCTGAGAAGACTGCATAAGCAGTTCCAGATTTGGTGTATTTGGTGATCTCAAAATGGCCTTGATATTGGGTTTCGGCTACTGGTGTTAGTTCAATTGAAAGAGGAATGCCGCCATCTGGAACTAGATTTAGGAATGGAGTTGTTAATAATGGTTCGCTGACAGTGAGTGTCAAATTTACTTTGCCTGGACTGAAGTTGCCATTTTCGGGGAAATATTTAATTATTGTGGCACGCGGTGCTGTGGAATCGGCATAAATAGAGACTTGATTGGATAATGCACTTTCGGTTCCAACGGAGTTTTTGGCGATTATACGGTAATAATACCAGCCATCAGTTGGTACTAAATCATCAAATCTGGTTGCAGTGATGAGTTGTTCATTGATTTTTTGGGCTGCTGCAATGGTTTCAAAGGAACTGGAAGCTCTATAGATGTCATAACCGGAACTGGAAGCTTGCCATGTTAGTCGAACTTGTCCACTATTTCTGGCTTCGGCGGCTAAACCTGTGGGTGCATCTGGAATTGTCGTATCTAAACTAACTTGCACTACGTTACTAAAGTCGCCGATTCCACCTCGGTTACTTGCTGCCGCTGTTAGGTTATTTTGTCCGGATTCTAAAGTTAAATTGCCAGAAAAGGCGTTATTATGGTTAAGAGTTAGTGCGTTTCCAGTTTGAGTTCCGTTGCGATAGAGGAAGACTTGGCTATTTTTTTCGGCAGTTCCGGTGACAGTGATTTGGGCTTCGTTGGTGATTTTGCCGTTTTTGGGTTGTGTGATAATTGGGGCGGCTGGAGGTGCTAAGGCAATGGAAATATTAATGTTTGTTGTGCTGACATTGCTGAGTGTGTCGTAAGCTTTGATGGTAATGCTGTGATTGCCATCGCTGAGATTTTGGATTGATAAGAAGGCGTTGTATTGGCTGGAACCGTTGCTGTCAGTATGGAACTTGGTTGCGTCGATTAGGAATTCTACACGACTGATTCCAGCGTTGTCAGTGGCATTGAGGCTGATTGTGCCTGATTCGGTAATGGTTTGTCCTTCAGTTAAGCTTTGGCCATTAAATTTTAGATTGTTGATTTCTGGGCCAGAATTGTCTAGTAAGTCGTCATCAGCAATAGTGACAGTCGTTTGAGTTGTCGCTAATATGGTATTGATTGGATTGGTGAAATTGACGAAAAACTGTTCGTTGGGTTCATCT
>JAUXCJ010000311.1 GCA_030618965.1 Thiomargarita sp. | reverse complement strand
CTTCCTAAGACCGCTTGGCCTCCGACTTAACGTCCGGGAATGTACACAGATACCACGCGCCCGAACCATTTAGCGCAAGAAGTTATAGATAACAGTGTTGATGAAGCTATTGCGGGATATGCCAAGAGTATTCATGTTATTTTGCACGCTGATAATTCACTTAGTGTCCGTGACGATGGGCGTGGGATGCCTGTCGATATACATCCAGAAGAAGGTGTTAGCGGTGTCGAAGTAATTCTTACTAGATTACATTCTGGCGGTAAGTTTTCTAATAAAAGTTATCAATTTTCTGGAGGATTACATGGTGTTGGTATCTCGGTTGTTAATGCGCTTTCTAATAATTTAGAAGTCAGCATTAAACGCGATGCTAAGTTACACCAAATGTCATTTGCTAACGGTGACAAAACTTCGGAACTCAGTGTCATTGGTAAGGTTGGCAAGCGTAATACTGGGACAACTCTGCGATTTTGGCCAAATGAAAAGTACTTTGATTCTCCACGGTTTTCTGTAGCTCGTTTAATTCATATTTTACGCGCTAAAGCGGTACTTTGTGCTGGATTGACGATTAGCTTTGAAAATGAAAACAACGGCGAAACATTAAAATGGCATTATAAAGATGGACTTACTACTTATTTGCTTGATCATTTGGGCGATATAGAAAGTTTACCCGATACACCTTTTATCGGACATTTTAAGGCAACAACAGAAGCAGTTGATTATGCGCTAATGTGGATACCTGAAGGGGAACTGTTGACAGAGAGTTATGTTAATTTGATTCCAACAACACAAGGCGGAACTCATATAAATGGCTTACGCAGCGGTTTATTAGAAGCTATGCGCGAATTTTGCGATTACCGGAATTTACTCCCGCGTGGTATCAAGTTAGCACCAGAAGATGTCTGGGAACGTTGCGCTTATATATTATCGGTAAAATTGGCAGAACCGCAATTTTCTGGACAAACCAAAGAACGCCTATCTTCGCGTGCTTGTGCAGCCTTTGTTTCAGGCGTGGTACGCGATGCTTTTTCTTTGTGGTTAAATCAACATGTTGAAATTGCAGAAAAAATAGCTGAATTGGTGATTAATCACGCGCAAAAGCGTCTTCGTGCAGAAAAGAAAGTGGTGCGTAAGAAAGCGACAAGCGGGCCAGCATTGCCAGGGAAATTAGCTGATTGTTCCCGACAAGATATGAAACAAACGGAACTGTTTTTAGTGGAAGGCGACAGTGCTGGAGGATCATGTCGGCAAGCGCGTGATCGAACCTTTCAAGCCGTCATGCCTTTGCGCGGCAAAATTCTGAACACTTGGGAAGTTGATACCAGCCAAGTTCTAGCTTCACAAGAAGTTCATGATATTGCTGTAGCACTCGGGATTGATCCTGGCAGCGATAATTTAGAAGGCTTGCGCTATGGAAAGGTGTGTATTCTTGCTGATGCGGATTCGGACGGCGCACATATCGCAACTTTATTATGTGCCTTGTTTGTGAAACATTTTCCGACATTGGTGCAAAAAGGCCATGTTTATATTGCGACACCGCCGCTGTACCGTATTGATATTGGTAATAAGGTTTATTATGCCCTAAATGAAGATGAAAAACAGGGTATTTTAGACAGGATTACAGCAGAGAAAAAACGTGGCAAAGTAAATGTCCAACGGTTTAAAGGTTTGGGCGAAATGAACCCATTGCAATTGCGTGAAACGACAATTGCTCCCGATACCCGCCGCTTACTTCAAATGACCTTAGATGAGCCGGAAGAAACGGAGCAAGTTATGAATATGTTATTGGCGAAAAAACGGGCGAATGATAGAAAGAAGTGGTTAGAAAATAAGGGAGATTTAGCGGTGGTTTAGTATATAGGAGTGCAAGGTTACCTTGCACGTTTTTTGAACTTTTTGGAGAACAACATCATGGATGCCATTCAATACATCTCAGACGAATGCGGCAATCCCACAGGCGTGATTGTCCCTATAATACTTTGGCGAAAAATAACCTCTGAATATGAGCTACCAGATCATCAAACACTCAGATTCTCTGATCGGGATAAAGACCTTGAAGTTACAGAGCATCAAACACTCACACTCTCTGATCGGGATAGAGACATTTTTCTGGCAGAACTGGAATCTCCCCCGTTGCCTAACGCGGCATTGAAAGCATTAATGAGCAAATAGAGGAGTTAGGTTTAGAGCATGTCTATTAAAACTGATTGGATAATTAGAAATCTGAGCCGTGCAGATGATCGTAGTAACTTTGATTGTGCTGAACCTGCACTTAATGATTATATACAAAGGTTTGCTCATCAACATGCGAACAAAAATATTAGCCAAACACACGTCGCCATCTTAAAAAATACACACGAAAAAATTATTGGATTTTACACATTGAGTACTGGAAATGTGAAATTCTCAACGTTTCCACCAAGTATTCAAAAGAAGCTCCCAAAATACCCAGTTCCAATTATTCGGATAGGGCGATTAGCAGTAGACAACTCTATGCAAGGAAAGGGGGTTGGTGCGAGTTTGCTTAAGGATGCCTTGCAACGTTGTCTAATGCTTTCTGAAGATGTGGGGATATTTGCTGTGGTAGTCGAGGCTAAACATAAAAAAGCCAAGGCTTTTTACCTGAAATATGGTTTTCGTGAATTTAATGACGAAATGCTAAAATTGTTCCTATCGATTAAAACGATCAAGGAATCACTGTAATCTTGGAAATTAAAAAACTCCAGAGAAAAAACGGGCGAATGATAGAAAGAAGTGGTTAGAAAATAAGGGAGATTTAGCGGTGGTTTGATAAACGTATGCCGGTGTGTTTCTAGTACTTTTGCGGTGTCTTTGATTCTGGTTTTAGCTTCAAATTTTCGGTTGTATTATTAGGCCAAGGATTTAATGGATAGGGTTTTTCATCACTACTATAAGACAGATAATTTAGTATCTGAGCAATATAAATACCGAGGTTTTGTCCAAAATACAGTAGACGTTCATTTGGTTTACCAGTCAACAATGCAGAACCCAATTGAAATATTGTCACGCCTATAACAACGCTCTGGGTTAAATAGAAAATACCAATATATACCAACATAAAAAAACCCCGTAACCAAATTTGGGGATTTGTTAAATTTTTTTTGATTGCTTTTGTCATAATTCAAGGGCTACAGTTTGGTTTTATTAAGGACTATTTATATATATGTTATGATTTAGTATTTAAAAACTCAATAATTAAATAAATGAATAGCAAAACACTTTATTTGCGCCTATTGGGCTATGTTGTTCCCTATTGGCGCATTTTTGCCTTGTCGATTTTGGCAATAGTCATCATGGCTGTTTCTGATCCGATTTTGGCGGCTTTAATTCAACCTTTGCTAGATGGTGGCTTTGTCGATAAAGACCCCACTATGATGAAATGGATG
>JAUXCJ010000031.1 GCA_030618965.1 Thiomargarita sp. | reverse complement strand
GGACGGGGTTTGTAAGCCCGTCCGTAACTATTTTTGTTGATTATTCAAATTTATTTCGCTAATCTGTTGTACTCAAGTGCAATCTTAAAATTTCAATGAAACAATCTTGGTTTATCACCGGCACCGACACCGAAATAGGCAAAACCTGGTGTACTTTAGCATTAATCCAATATTTTAAAAATCAAGGCTTACGAGTCGCTGGCATGAAACCGATTGCGGCGGGTTGTCGTAAGAGAATAATAGGTTTTATGAATCGTGATGCGGAACAAATTTTAGAATTGAGTGGTTTAGATGTCCCTTATAATTTGGTGAATCCTTACGCCTTTTCTCCAGCCATTGCGCCCCATATAGCAGCGAAACAAATCGGTCAAACTATTGATTTAACAAATATTATCAATAAATATAATCAATTGGCGGCGCAAGCTGATATTGTTGTCGTAGAAGGAGCAGGCGGATGGCGTGTGCCGATTAATGCCACAGAAAGTATGAAAGATATAGCACTGGCTATGAAAGCACAAGTGATTTTAGTTGTAGGCTTGCGTTTGGGCTGTATCAATCATGCGTTGTTGACTGCTGAAACTATTATAGCTGATGGTTGTCAGTTGGCTGGTTGGATAGCTAACCCGCTTGAGCCTAAATTTGATGGAAAAGCGTCGATTGAAACTATATCAGAGCGTTTAGAAGCTCCTTTATTGGCAACAATGCCTTGTTTAGCTTTTCAGGAAACTTCGTTGTTGACAGAGAGATTGTCTGAATCAGGATTTTCAGACAGACAGAATTTTCAGGATAATTAAGAACAATAACTGATTTGGAGTGCAAGGTAACCTTGCACTCCGATGGGTAAGTTATTTATTTGGGACTCACTAAAGTCAAGCTCAAAAGAGCGTATAAATAAACGGCGCAACCGCTGACCCTTGCGTCAATACAATTAATCCGCCTAATAACAACAATATGAGGATAATCGGTGCCAGCCAAAATTTCTTACGGACTTTCATAAATGCCCAAAGATCTTTCATTAACTCTAACATTAGAAGGGGTGCTCCATGTGTTTAGGTGAACGGGAATGCGTTATATTGCGGTAACTTTCAGATTGAGATTGCTTATTTTTCATCGGATTTTTTCCAAATAGGCGCATGACGACACCAAACGGCGTAATAATCAAATAAAACACGATGGCCAAAATCAGGCGAGTGTTTATCCAACCTATCACCAAAGCGAAAGACATCCAGCCTTGATAAATCCATTTTAAACCGTTGGGTATCAGTAAAGCCAAACCCCAGAGTACCCCAGCAATAATCCAAGGCCAATAGGGAAAAGCAAATCCGAATAACCACGGAAACAATAACCCAAACAAGCCTACAAACAGGCCGCCGGTTACCAGTCCAAATTCACGCAATCCTTTTTTATCAGGTATTTCAATGTGCATATCAGTTCTCATGTAAGGGCAATCCGGTTGCCCGTTCTCACTTAATCCAACTCAAATTCCTGCTTCCACGCCTCATCTTTAGCCCTTTCAGGCTGATTTTGCTTAGACAGCAAAAAATTTTCCAAGACTAAATGATCCATCTCCGTCCGCATAAAGCATTGATAAGCCTCTTGAGGAGTACATACCAGCGGCTCTCCGCGCACATTAAATGACGTATTGACCAATATTGGGCAACCCGTCAAGCCCTCAAACTGTTTTAGCAACGCATAATAACGGGGGTTCGTGTCAGAATGCACCGTTTGAATACGAGCCGAATAGTGATGGCCGGCAGCGTTGAACGTGGAACTAGCAGTTTTTCTATCCCAAATAATTTTTCCTGCTCCTCAGTTAGTGGCAAACGAAATTCTGGTTTCACATAGTCCACCAATAACATATAAGGACTGGCTCTATCAATTGCAAAATAATCGCTCACTCGTTCATGCAAAATAGACGGCGCAAAGGGGCGGAACGATTCGCGGTATTTAATCTTCAGATTCATCACCGACTGCATTTTCGGGCTGCGTGGGTCGCCGAGAATCGAACGTCCACCTAAAGCACGCGGCCCAAATTCCATCCGCCCTTGAAACCAGCCAACAACCTTTTCCTCGGCCAAACTTGATGCCACTTTAGGCAGAAGTTCATCGTCAGGCAAATATTCATAAGGCGCATTAATGGAATCAAGATAAGTACGGATTTCTTGTTCATCAGATTGAGGGCCTAAATAAGCCCCTTGCATCATATCTATCCCATTGACTTGTCTTGGATTATCCAAGTATTGATACCAAGTACTTAGGGCTGCTCCTAAGGCACCACCAGCATCACCAGCTGCGGGTTGAATCCAAATATCTTTAAACAGATTCTCTCGCAAAAGACGTCCATTAGCAACACAATTAAGTGCGACTCCCCCAGCTAAACATAAATAATCTACTTCTAACTCTTTATGAACAGTACGTGCCAAACGGAGTACAATTTCCTCAGTCACCGCTTGAATAGAACGTGCTAGATCCATCTCGCGCTGAGTCAAAGTGCCTTCTGGAGAACGCGGCGGCCCTCCAAAGAGTTTATCAAACCGACTATTCGTCATGGTTAATCCAACCGCGTAGTTGAAATAACGCATATTTAACTGAAAAGTGCCATCCTCTTTGAGATCAATCAAGTTGTCCAAAATAGTTTGGACATATTTAGGCTCCCCATAAGGTGCCAATCCCATGAGTTTATATTCGCCAGAATTCACTTTAAACCCAGTAAAATATGTAAACGCCGAGTATAATAAACCTAATGAATGTGGAAAATTAATTTCCCATTGAGGAATCAATTGATTATCTTCGCCTAACCACAAGGAAGTTGTTGCCCACTCCCCCACGCCATCAAGACACAACACGCCAGCTTTTTTAAACGGGCTAGGAAAAAAAGCCGAAGCGGCATGGGCTTGATGATGCTCAGTAAATAATAAAGGCGGCAATTGTGATTGAGTTATAGTCGTGTCCACAGCCGCCAATTCTTTTCTGAGCACACTTTTCAGATACAACTTTTCTTTCAGCCAAATGGGCATGGCTTGTACAAAAGATCGAAACCCTTTGGGGGCAAAGCCTAAATAGGTTTCTAAGAGGCGTTCAAACTTGACCAGTGGTTTGTCATAAAAGACGATATGATCGACATCTTGCATAGAAATTTGTCCTATTTCTAAGCAAGAACGGATGGCATGCACTGGAAATCGAGCGTCATGTTTTTTGCGCGTAAAGCGCTCTTCTTGCGCTGCGG
The DNA here is from genome assembly GCA_030618965.1 of Thiomargarita sp. Classification (GTDB taxonomy): domain Bacteria; phylum Pseudomonadota; class Gammaproteobacteria; order Beggiatoales; family Beggiatoaceae; genus JAUXCJ01. The sequence continues at coordinate 4,719 of JAUXCJ010000031.1, read as the reverse complement.
CGATAATCTCGCCGGAGCGGATTAAGGCGGCGGCACTGTCGTGGTAGTATGCTGAAATGCCTATAATGTTCATATATAAATCGTCATAAAGTAGATTGGCTGGCTTTGAATCGTGACGCTGGAGTGTCATGGGCAGGCATTCCAACGCACACGCTGGCGTTGGAACGAGAAAAATTAACGGGCCCTACCTATTGCTGTGTGAGTTAATGGTTTTTATCATATGGCCTGTAATCAAATCAGCATACAGCTTGAGACCCGAAAAGTTCGGATGGTCATTATGTGGCAGCAAATTTACTACCTCAGGCAATTCCTCCTTCTCTATGTCTTTAAATAAAAAAATGACTTTTTTATTGGTTAACCTTTCTAAGCTAGTCAATAATGAAGCCTCTTGTGGCTTGACATGTATTTTCGATTTTTCTATTTCGTATTCAATGGGTAGGTGAAATAAGAAATACGGTGTCTTCGAGCTTTTTATGCTCTCGATTCTTGACACGAGTTGCCCATCAACCCCAAAATCGTCAATTGTGAGTCGTGGTATACCCCTTAACATACCGAATGGTGTCCCATATACAATTCGATTAAATAAATAGAAACGGTCGAATGAAAAGAAATTATTCTCGATTAATCCACTTTTAAAAAACGAGCCCCTTATTTCTTTATATTGTTTGTTGACCTGATCTAACACTGGGTTGCTTTTGTTGCTTCCTAATGATTTCTGGCACCAGGCTAAGTTTACAGAAGGATTGATAAGATAATGCCTATCTGAGGCAACTTTTAGGTTAAAATCCTCCTTGTTAGGGGAATGCAAAGAACGTGTGTACCCACCAATAGTCACGGTTTTTGTCCACCACCTAGCTCTTGTTAAGTCATTAGTTATAAATGCAAATATGACTAAATCTGGTTGATGTTCTTTTATCTTGGCTTCGGCAAGGTCAAACATTTGAAGAATGCCATACGCTCCACGGCCATAATTCAATACACTAACATTGACATCAAGTATTTTGGCTAGATTATCTTGTAGCAAATCAGGCCAAGTGTAGCCCTTTTGATTCCAATGAGTGAATGAGTTACCAAAAGCCAATATTTTTATATCAGCATTATTATATTCCTCTATGGTTGTTTTTCCCTCTAGCCCATTTTTATTCGATATAAAAGATGCCTCTGGACACCAAGTTACTTTTCCGTTTGTTACACGAAACGTCGTTAATTTACTATTGGGTGGATATTTAATCCCAAAATCCTCGTCATATACACCATGAACAACACTTGCAACATTATAAGTGTAGTCAAAGGCACCTTTTTGATACAAATGAATACGATAAACAGCTTCTAAACCAATCAGAGTTATAGCAATACTGCTTATTACAAGAAGGGAATTGACGACGAAACCAGAAATCCACGATCGATCTTTTTTTATGTTGAGAGCTGTTCTTATCACACTCTTTTCCTCCTATTTTGCCTCACACACTCGCTACCTTGGAGCACAGTGGTAAGGTAAGGCGGTTGAGTTTATGGACATGGCAGATGATAAATCAATATACACATTAGAAATCAAGGATAGAGCTTCTTGCAAAACTCTCAAAAAATATAATTTTTTCTCGTTCCAACATTTTGTAAATATCCGCTATAATCCATTCAAAGTTAACTTTTATTTGACCAAGGCTATATTTTCTCGCTAGATAATGCTTGTACAGAGTGGTATCGAAGATTAAAGTTTTTTGACAAAAAATTTATTATAGAACAGATTTCTCCTCTTGTCAAAATGACAAACTATAGCGGCTGTTAATTCTTCTCGTGTGCAACATTTTTTTTAAAATTAAATTTCATTAACTTAATGGCAGTGATGCGGTGCATGGTAACGAGAAAAATTTCTGCTTTAGTACTTAATTTAATGTAAAGCCTGAGCCAAGTTTTGTGCGCGGTTACGAGCTTCACGCGCACATGTCATATCTCCCATACCTTCACAAGCTAAGGTAATTAGCATCCAATTTCTAATCCGTAGTTGGTAATATTGCGAATCATTGCCAGCGTGCATGTTAGAATTAGTTGCCAAGTTGGCGGCACGCATCCAGTCGCCTTGCGTCAAACGTACCCCGGCTAAATTATGCCACAGTGTCGGTTGACGTGGATTAATTCGCAAAGCGCGTTCAAGTGAGGCTGCTGCTTGCTCAAAAGCCTGATTTTTTTCAACCAGATCAGTTTTTGCCATTCCTCTTTTATAAGCATTTCTGGCATCAATTAATAATGCTTTCACCGCTGAAGAGGAATCCACTTTAATATAAGATGCGGCTGGTAAATTTTCGACAGTTACTACTAAAGTAATTATAAGTAGGAACTTGAGCAATATCGAATTATTATTGATTTTATTCATTTTTTCCTCAAAAATGTTAATAATTATTATTGGCAAAAGACAATGAGCTATTTCCCATTCCCATCTGTTCTCCCACAATAAACGGAACATCCTTACCATCTATAGAACGCCATTCTACACCACTTGGTGTTACAGGTGCGGTTGCATTTGGATGGACTGATTTTATAAAATCTCTCCAAATAATCATAGCACCAGATGCTCCAGTTAGCCCCATAGGTTTATTGTCATCCCGTCCAACCCAAGTTACTGTTAATAATTCACTGCCAAATCCGACAAACCAACTATCACGAGAATCATTACTAGTTCCCGTCTTGCCCGCAAAAACCATTTCTTTAGGTAATTTTCTTGCAACATAACGCCCTGTACCTTCTTTCATGACTTTTTGTAAGGCATAATTGAGTAAAAATATCGGCCCCGCATCAAAACGTTGCTCGACTGAGAGAGAATAACGTTGTAAAGGCTTACCGTTGCGATCTAACACATTGCGGATTGCACGTAATGGCACTCTAAATCCACCACTGGCAATAGTTTGATACATTTGAGTTACTTCTAATGGGGTTAAAGTCATACTACCAAGTAGCATCGATGGATATAGTCTTTTAAATTTGCGCTTAACTCCCAAACGTCGAAGAGTATGAGTGATTTTCTTAAGCCCTAATTCCATGCCCAAACGTACTGTGGCAACATTATAAGATTTAGCCAAAACACGATATAAGGGCACATAACCATGATACCTATGATTATAATTTTTTGGTCTCCAAATCCCAGATTTGGTTTTCAATTTATAAGGACTATCATCAAGTAACGTTGTCAAATCATAAATTTGGTTTTGTTCTAAAGCGGTTAAAAAAATAGCGGGTTTCATCAAGGATCCGATTTGCCGCTTAGCCTTAAGAGGGCGATTAAAGCCCGCATAGCGCGTTTTTTTACCATTAACCATCGCTAATACTTCACCTTGAGCACTGTTGGTGACTATCATCGCGCCTTCTAAATTGGTAGCTTTAGGACGCTTTTTTTCAAGCTTTTTATTCAGGGCATTAACCATAGCCGCTTCTGCGGCGTTTTGAAGCAGAGGATTTAGCGTAGTGAAAATTTGTAAACCTTCATTATGCAAGTCTTTTTCATCATAATCTTGATGCAACTGCTGGCGTACCAGTGCCATAAAAGCTGGATATGGAAACACGCTTTCTGATTTTTCTTTAGTTATTCCCAATGGCATAGCTTTAGCTTGTTGAGCCTCAGCTTGTGTGATTTTACCTTGTTCAAACATCACATCTAACACCAGATTGCGACGAGCAAGAACACGTTTAGGATGTTTTCGCGGATTATAAAGTGATGCACCGCGCACTAAACTAACCAGTAATGCTAATTGAGACAAATCAAGTTCTTCTAGGGGACGATTGAAATAAAACCGCGCTGCTAAGCCCATACCATGAATGGCACGTTTACCTGCTTGCCCCAAGTAGACTTCATTCAAATAAGTTTCTAAAATCTCTTTTTTGTTATAATGCCATTCTAATAATAAAGCCATAATTGCTTCATTGACTTTACGCTTTAAAGTTCTTTCAGATGATAGATAAAAGTTTTTAACCAGCTGTTGAGTCAAGGTACTGCCGCCTTGTACTAATTTACCCGCTCGAAAATTAGCAACGAAAGCACGTAGCGTACCGATAACGCTAATTCCCCAATGGTTATAAAAATTACGATCTTCCATCACAATTAAAGCATCAATCAGATCTTTGGGGACTTCCTCAGAGCGTACTAATATACGGTCTTCATTATGAGCTGGATAGATTTTACCGATCAATTTAGGTTCTAGGCGAATTAAAGGTGAAGCCCGTTTACCATTAGGCGATAAATCTCTAACCGAACGGATTTGATTATCAGCAAAACGGACTTGTACTGTACGTGATAAATCTGAGGCATCCCAAAATTTAAAAGCACGAGTTATTATTAAAAATTCATTGTTATTATGCCAATATTCTCCAGCTTTTTTAGGTGAAGACGTATTTTTATAACCAAGGTTTTTTAGCTCTTTACTTAAAACATTTGGTGTTAGGCGCATTCCCTTATAAAGTTCTAAAGGACTCGCATAAACACGCGCCGGTAATGCCCAACGCTGGCCCTCAAATTTCGCGCGTACTTGAACATCTAAATCACTGACATAGCTGCCACCGAAAAACATCGCAATAATGAGGAGTAGCCAATACCATCTGAAACGAAAAGCCGAGCGGCGGCGGCGGGTAGGTGGACGGCGCCGTTTGGCGCCTACTGTCGCGTAATCCCCTTGACTTCGGGTATTCTGGAATTTTTTTGTTTTAGTGCGTCTCATAACTGTTGCTCAAGTG
>JAUXCJ010000417.1 GCA_030618965.1 Thiomargarita sp. | reverse complement strand
TCTAAGAAGAATGGCAGAAATATGGTTACGGTTGCTACTAAGGCAGTAAGTAAAAATAAACTCCATAAAATTACTACAGCTTAGGATAAATTTAGACAATGATTATTCATTAGACAACAGGCGAACACAGCTTTATTTCAACAAAACGCCACCAAAGTGTTATAATTATAAAGTAGTACGCCACACTTTCAGTTAATAGAATTTGTTGCCTAGTGGCTGGCACAACTAACTTAAGACAGGAAAATTATTAATATGAGTCGTATGGTGAACTGCCTCAAACTCGGCAGAGAAGCGGAAGGTTTAAAATTCGCCCCTTACCCGGGTGAAATGGGTAAAAAGATTTTTGAAAATATTTCTGAAGAAGCTTGGAAAATGTGGATAAAACAACAAACAATGTTGATTAATGAATATCGTTTATCCCCCGCCGATCCCAAAGCGCGTAAGATGCTTGAAGAAGAAATGGAAAAATTCTTATTTAAAGACGGCGGTGGTAGCGCACCACCTGATTACGTCCCACCTACCGCTTGAGTATAGATAGACCTCAGAGGTTTTCAAAACCTCTGAGGTCTTGGCAGCTGACCTCATTTTTTTTTCTTAACATGCTGTATCAAACGTTTTCGTTTTTTCTGTTGGTGCGGAGTCAATACATTTTTCCGCCCTTCATAAGGATTTTCTCCTTGTCTAAATTCTAATTGTATTGGTGTCCCCTCTAATTTAAATGTTGTTCGTAATACATTGATTAAATAACGTTTATAAGCAGAAGGCAATGACTTAACCTGATTACCATGAATCAAAAATCGTGGCGGATTAGTTCCACCTTGATTGATATAGCGTAATTTAACTCGTCTGCCACGTACAAGGGGTGGCGGGTGAGTGCTGACAGCTTTTTGCAAAACTTGGTTTAAACGAGCCGTGTTAATTTCTCGATGGGCTGCCTGCCAAGCACTTTGGATAGAATTAAATAAATTACCAACGCCGCTACCATGTAGGGCTGATATAAAGTGAATTTTTGCAAAATCAATAAAATGCAATTTTCTGTTCAGATTGCGGCGTATTTCTTCACTATCACTGACACCATCCCATTTATTCACCGCAATGACTAAAGCTCGCCCACTATCAATAATCTGACCTAATAAATTAGTATCTTGATCAGTGATACCTTCGTGGGCATCCAATAGCATTATTACAACATTAGATGCCTCAATCGCGTGAAATGCTTTGATAATACTGAATTTTTCCACTGTTTCATAGACTTTAGCACGCCGTCTAACTCCAGCCGTATCTATCAAAGTATATAATTGTCCGTCACGCTCAAAGGGTATAAAAATACTATCGCGGGTTGTACCAGGTTTATCATAGGCAATCACGCGCTCATAACCTAACATACGATTAACCAGCGTCGATTTGCCCACATTTGGTCGTCCCATAATAGCTACTTTTATACCAGCCTGTTCAGGCTCAGGGGCTGTTTCTGATTCTGGAAAACTGGATAAGACATTTTCCATTAGCGCAGTAATACCCTGTTGGTGAGCAGCAGAAATTGCAAAAACTTCTCGAAATCCTAAACGATGAAATTCAGCACTAATTATTTCAGGTTGTATCCCTTCACTTTTATTAATTACTAAATAAATAGGCATATTGAACTGGCGCAAATTTTGGCTGAGATTTTCATCAACTGATGTTAAGCCAGCGCGTCCATCAACGAGAAATAATACACAATCAGCCTCTTTCACAGCTAATAGCGCCTGTTCAGTAATGTGCTCAAGTATCGTATCGCCCTCTTCTCCCAGTCCACCTGTATCAATAAGCCAATAGTCGCGCCCACCGACGCGCCCTTTACCTATTTTTCTATCACGGGTTAAACCAGGCTGATCGGCAACTAAGGCATCACGAGTTCTTGTTAAAGCATTGAATAATGAAGATTTCCCAACATTGGGACGACCTACAATAGTGATTGTGGGCAGCATAAGCTTGTCCTAAAAAAAATGAGCTCCCCCCCTCAATCCCCCCCGATAGGGTGGAAGTCCCCAGCGGGAGGGGGCTAGGGGGAGGGAGAAAACTCAAAAAAAATTCTAATTAACCACTTTATTACGCAAATAAACCGGTAAAGCGTTTTCCGCACTGACTATTTGCCCTTCTTTAAAGGCTGTTAATGCTAATGGCATCATAGCACGGGCTTGCGGGTATTTGTCAGCTTGATAATTTTGCAGCCGCTCGCCGAATAGTCTACTTAATTGCTCCCCATAAGTCGCCCAGCCACTACCTACACCAAACCATTGCCCTGCATTTGGGACAGTTATATTATCAGGCGCACAAACAATTTCTTGTCCATCACAGCGCATGATACCTTGATTATCAATAATATATAATCCATAATAAATTTCAGCCATTCTGGCATCAATCACAGCTAATACGTTTTTACTATGGGCTGCTTGTGCCAAAGTAGCTAAAGAAGAAATCGGGGCAACGGGAATATCTGCGCCAAAAGCAATGCCTTGGGCAACACCGCATGCAATGCGTAAACCAGTAAAATTACCTGGACCTCTACCAAAAGCTAAAATGTCTAATTGACTGGGTTTTAAACCCGCTTCTGACAGTAATTCGTCTACCATTGTCAAAATTAAGGCGGCATGTTGTCGAAGTCGGATCGTAGCCATGTCGTTCT
>JAUXCJ010000172.1 GCA_030618965.1 Thiomargarita sp. | reverse complement strand
CCACTAAGTTATGTTATATTATGTATTTGTTTATTTTTCAGATTTTTAAAACTAATGACCCAATCTGCTGACTGTGATGTATTAATTATTGGCAGTGGTGCTGCTGGACTCAGCCTCGCGTTGGAGTTAGCAGATCATGCCAAAATAATCCTATTATCAAAATCCGCCCTTGAAAGCGGCTGCACTCAATATGCACAAGGTGGCATAAGCGCCGTATTAGGTGAGGATGACTCGCTGGCTTCACATGCTGAAGATACACTCAACGCTGGCGCGGGTTTATGTGACCCAGATATTGTCAACTTCACAGTATCACAAGGCCCTGAACGGATCGCTTGGCTCATTGAGCAAGGAATGCAATTTACTCAAGTTGTTGATTCAAAAAATAATATTAACTACCATTTGACTCGTGAAGGCGGGCATACTCATCGCCGCGTCATACATGCTGAAGATGCCACCGGGCAAGCTATCGTCTCAACATTATCACCCAAAGTCAATCTCCACCCCAATATTCGCACCTTAGAACAGCATATTGCCATTGATCTTATTACAGGTAATAAAGTTGGCCACGCCAGCTCTCGCTGTTTAGGAGCATATCTACTGAATCTTAGCACCAAAAAAGTCATTGTACTCCGTAGCCGTTTTGTCGTCCTCGCCACTGGCGGGGCAGGTAAAGTTTACTTATACACCAGTAATCCAGATGGGGCAACGGCTGATGGCATAGCAATGGCATGGCGTGCTGGCTGTCGCGTAGCCAACATGGAATTTATCCAATTTCACCCCACCTGCCTATATCATCCCGAAGCCAAATCCTTTTTAATCAGCGAAGCCGTGCGTGGAGAAGGAGGAAAACTCAAATTACCAGATGGCAGTTCCTTCATGAATCGCTTTGATCCGCGTGCCGAACTCGCACCCCGTGACATTGTTGCACGCGCCATTGACCATGAAATGAAACGGCTAGGCTGTGATTATGTGCTGCTCGACATATCTCATCAAGACAAAGACTTTATTATCAAGCATTTTCCAAATATTTATAACCACTGTCTCGCACTTGGTTATAACATGGCAAATCAAGCTATTCCGGTTGTGCCTGCTGCTCACTACACTTGTGGAGGCGTAATGACAGATAAACAAGGACGCACCGATGTTGAAGGACTATACGCCATAGGAGAAGTCGCCTACACCGGCTTGCACGGAGCCAACCGTATGGCAAGCAATTCATTACTAGAATGCCTAGTGTTTTCCCATGCCGCCAGCATGGATATTCTGCCTCAAATTAATGACATACCCCCACCGCCAGCCTTGCCAGCTTGGGATGACAGCCGTGTCACCGACTCCGACGAAGAAGTTGTCGTCTCCCACAATTGGGACGAACTGCGTCGATTTATGTGGGATTATGTCGGCATTGTGCGGACTGATAAGCGTTTAGAACGCGCCAAACGTCGCGTCGATTTATTGCGTGACGAAATTTGTGAATACTACAACCATTTTTCTGTCAGCAATGATTTGATTGAACTACGCAACCTGAGCCTTGTAGCCGATTTAATTATTCGTTCTGCTCAGCAGAGAAAGGAAAGTCGAGGACTACACTACACACTTGATTATCCTGATAAAAATAAAAATACTCAAGCAACAATACTCAAATCAAATTTTTAAATGATGGCTTGGAGTGCAAGGTAACCTTGCACTCCAGCTAAACATTAGGAGTTTGTTCTTGGCTTAATTCAAAGGTTAAAATATTAAAAATATACAGTTGATTCCAACAGTTCTCGAAATTTTTGCCACTCAGGTAACCATGTCCACACATCCTCTGGTGAATATTGAATACCACGAATAACAGCATCACGAAAAGTATAACAAGAAGCTTGCTGTGAATCCTTAAATCCAAACTTTTTCAAATCATGCCGCATCATATAAAGCAAGTCTTTACCCGCAAAAAACGTTAAATACTGCTCAAAACGTTTGCCACCTGGTTTATATATTTCAAGTAGTTGCTCAAACTGTTCTAATACCTCAACTTTTGAGCTGTCTATTTTTATTTTTTTATCAGCAATAATACGACTTATTTGACTACGACAATCTGGTTCTTTTAAGCCTTTATCCTTGGGGAAAAAATAACCCAATTCTCGTTCGTCTCCCCAACAGTTAAAAGGCATACTCGGATACGAAACACCAGATAACGCCATTCTAGCAGCAGTATAGTATGCAATTTTCTTGGCAGATTTTTGGAGGAGTGCTTTATATTCATTAAGGCGAGGTGCCGTATAACCCAAAGCATATTTCACCACTGTGGGATCAATCAAGTAATTCTCAATCTCTTTTCTGTCCCAATACCAACCAAGCTGCACTCGCTGATTATTGATTGTCGCATACCATTCATGAGGCATATTCGTGGACTCGTCATGATCAAAATCTCGATCTTTGATACCAGCAACAATCTTGTTTGCTTGAATCCCTCTAGCACCCAGAATCCTATGAATAAAACCATGTTTGCTACCAATCGGTTTAATGAAACAACTCGCGGGTACGATCTTTTTGAGAATCTGAATATCAAGACTTTTTTTGTCATCGCCTTCACAATAAAGAACATTTACAGGCACAACGAGCCTCCAGGCAAACGATAAGTTTCATTTTCACTCATAACATTATTAACCGCCTCAGAATGAGTCGTCAGGATAAATTGACAAGTAGAACTTATCGCAGGAAGTTGAGCCACCATAAATTGTGCGATGGGTGGGTGCAGATTTAGATCAATTTCATCAATAAGCACAACGGAATAAGCAATTTGCTGTCGAACAAATTCATACAACATTGGAAAAATGGATTGTTCTCCAGCAGACATTTCCACAATATCGTAAGTATGTTCGCCATCATTCAGTACAAAAAAGGATTTTTCTTCCATTGGCACCTTACTTGGCATCATTTCTAAACCGCCAAATGAGCGTCCAGAAAAAATTTTTTTATAATGATGTTCTATAGTCGTTAAGTCATTAGTTGAATCAGGAGCAATACTTGATACTTGTTGACGCTTCCAATCAATCAAAGATTCCCGTAAACTACTAATGCCTTGTTTTGAAAAAGATTGACGATTGCCTTCTTGATTGTTTCTACCGCTTTCTGAATTTGAAACAAGGTTGCGATATTGGTCAAACCAAAAAATCCCTGGCAGTTTTGAAAATTGGGTTTGAACTGAAGAATTTGTCCATAGCAGTTGTTGGGCATAGTAACGACCCTGAAATTGAAAATGTTCGGCGGGTGTATTTGTCCCAATTGATAAATAGTGACTTGTTAAACTCAGTTCAATCTCATTTTTACTACTCGGTTCAATAAAAGGATGTTTTGACCGAAATTCTTCTGGTTGGGCATCGTACCATTGTTTAGCAATTTCTTGGGTAGCTTCAATTTCTTCATCTACAAAGGAAATTTGCATTTGAACCCGTGGAGTTCCCCATTTCCAGAATCGTTCTGGTAAAAATCCAGGCCATTCAAAGTCAGCAATACGCTCAATTTTTTTAGTTGCCAACGCCAAGGGCAATGCTATAGCTTGTAGTAGGGTAGTTTTTCCAGAGCCGTTATCACCTAATATGAGAAATTGGTTACTCACTTCTTCAAGCGTTTTATGCTTAAAAGAGACTTCAAGGTTGTTAAATAATTTAAAATGTTGGATAGAAATAGATTCGATTTTCACATTAATCTTCCTAGTTAAATAAATAACTATTTGATAATAAATTGTTATTAGCCATTTTTAGAGGTAATGATTTATTATGTGTTTTTATTTATATTTCTGTTTTTATTTAATAAATCCTTTTGATAAAATTCTGGCTTATTTTTATATCCTTGCTCTCCTTCAATACCTTTCAATATTTCATCTAATTCGCTATACTCCACACGTTCATAAACTGAACTTTGATTAAAAATCAAAGTATGCTTTAATATGTCAAGAAAATCTTGTTAATATAATTTTTGGATAAAAACAATGATAAAAGTAGAATTTAGTGAAGATGACAAACAAGAAATATACCATGATAAATACCATTATCCACATCCCAGAGTACGATTAAAAATTGAGGCTTTATGGTTAAAAAGTTTAGGTTATTCTCATTTCGAGGCTAAAGTTTTTTTTGTAAAAAAAAACTTTAGCCTCGAAAGATATTTGTAAAATTTGTAAAATTTCTAAAGGCACATTATGTTGTTACCTCAAACAATATTTAGAAGGCGGTATTGAAAAACTTAAAGAGTTAAATTTCCGCCAACCTGAAAGTGAGTTAGAAAAACACACTCAAAAACTTAAAGATTATTTTCATAAACATCCACCAGCCTCAATCAAAGAGGCTATGGCAAAGATTGAAGAATTGACTGAAATTAAACGCTGTGAAACTCAAATCAGGAATTTTCTGAAAAAAATTGGAATGCAATGCCGTAAAGTTGGTATGTTACCAGCTAAAGCCGATCCTGATAAGCAAGAAACTTTTAAAAAAAATCAACTTGAACCAGTACTTGCACAAGCTAAAAATGGAGAAGCAGCAGTATATTTTCTGGATGCAGCGCATGCTGCCCCGTTCACATTTTTAGGATATCTATGGAGTTTTTGTCGTATCTTTATTAAAGCCCCTGCTGGGCGTAAGCGTTTTAATGTTTTAGGCGCACTTGACGCTATTACCCACCAATTAATAACTGTAACTAACGATTCTTACATAAATTCGTATAGCATCTGTGAATTATTTTGGAAACTTCGACAAACACATCCGGCATTACCTATCACT
>JAUXCJ010000179.1 GCA_030618965.1 Thiomargarita sp. | reverse complement strand
GTATATGATAATGACCCTGGACGTACAAGAGGTACGCGACCAAATATACATGTGTTTGAAGAGATAGGTTCGTGGAGTGGTGCCGGACATGTGCTTTGTGTAAAGTAATGCATAACAAGGCGATGACAAAACTAAATCTCTTTTAAAGGGGCTTTGGAATTCAGTGCCCTGATCATTGGATAAACAATAAAAAGTAAAGGTAAATATTGTGATAAATAATCTTGTTATTACTTTGATAACATTAAGCTTTATTATGCTACTACCCTCTAGGATTTTCGCAGCTTCTGGGGATATTGACATTGGCTCACTTGGCAATCCACCCGTTAAGCCAAGGCTCATGATAATACTGGATAGTTCTGGCAGTATGAATGAAAAAGACAGATTTGGCGATATTAAACTTGATACTGCCAAAATCAAAATCTCAGAGATTTTAGGCAAAATACCTGACGGTAGCACGAATGTTTCTTTTATGGCTTATAATGGTTGCCAGACTAAACTACTCGTACCTCCATCAAATACTAATATTGGGAGGGTTCAAGCTAGAGTGATGAGCATTTTTCCGGCTGGTAAAAGCCCAATTGCCAAATCTCTCAAGGAAGCTGGACAAATACTGGGAAAGAATTCACAAAAAACCACCATTATTTTGGTCATTGATGGTGAGGATACTTGTGGCGGCGATCCCTGTGCTGAAACTAGAAGGTTGAAACAAAGACCCAATCTCGATTTGAAAATTCATACTATTGGCTATTCCGTTGATGAGAATACCAAACAGCAATTGCAATGTATTGCGAAAGCTGGTGATGGGGAATATCATTATGTTGAAGATTCATTTACTTTTCATAAAGTTGTTAATAAAATTGTCCGAGAAGATGTCACAAAAAGCTTTGATGAAGATATTGATGGTATCAGAAATGAGTTGGATGACTGTAAAACCACTTTGACCGGATTTACTGTCGATAAAACTGGCTGTGAAACAGCTTACACCATGCCAACGCCTTTTCCAATTAATTCTAGTTCCATAGAGCCTGAATTAGTGCGGCCAGCGGTTTTGCAACTTAGGGATTATCTGAGAACACACCCCAATAAAAAAGCCGAAATACAAGGACATGCAGATTCCAGAGGCACAATAATATATAATCAAATTTTATCTAAAAAGCGTGCCGATTTTATGGTGGCTCAATTGGTTCGGGAAGGTATCTCTCCACAAAGACTATCTTCGGTTGGATTTGGAGAAACACGGCCAATTGCGGATAATGAATCCCCGCTTGGGCAACAGAAAAACCGTCGTGTTGAAGCGGAATTTCTTGATTAAATCACAAACACTTAATTGAAGAAAATGCTAGATACTAACAAAATCAAAAAAACTGTTGGTAAAATAATTCGTGAACATCCTTTAGAACGCGCCTATAAACTTCATATTATGCTTGAAGAACTGAGAGGCAAACAGCTTCGCTCAACTGAAAATGTCAAAAAAGAGGTTGGAGCTAAAAAAATAGTTTTTTAGATAAAAATGGTTTTTTTATAAATAGGAATAACTGATGAATATAGTTCGCAACAGTTTAATTTTGTTGCCTTTAATATTTTTATTTGCTTGTGTTACAACGCGGACACTGCCGATTAGTGGAGAAAAATCACTAGCTCCAGAACTTAATAACAAATTACTAGAAGCAGCTAAAAATGGCGATTTAAAACAGTTCAAAACACTGCTACAAAACGGCGCGGATATCAATAGCAAAAATGCAAAGGGTTTAAGCCCAATCCATATTGCATCCTTTAGCGGCTCTTACGAGATAGTCCGTTTCATGATCGAAAGAGGGGTGAATATCAATGCCGAAGTCGGAGGTTGGACACCGCTGGAGATTGCTTTTGCTCAGAACCATCGTGAACTAGCCAAATTGTTGCTCGAAGCTGGTAGTGGTTTTTTAGACGCGGCTAAAAAAGGTGAAGAGCAACAAATTAAAAATATACTAAAAAACGGCGTAGATGTCAATATAAAAGATAAAGAAGGCTGGACTGCCTTACATCAAGCTGCTTTTAATGGTCATATTAAAATCGCTAAATACCTTATCCAGAAATATGCCGACGTAAATGCTAAAGAAGTGGATGGCTGGACTCCGCTCATGCTTGCTTCAGTGAATGGCCATACTAAACTGGTTAAACTCTTGATTGAAAAGGGTGCGGATGTCAATGCCATAAATGTGGATGGCTGGACATCGCTTCATGGTGCGGCAGTTAATGGTCATATTGATATAGCTGAAGCTCTTGTCAAGAAAGGTGCGGAAGTTAATTTTGGTGGTAATAATGGCATCACGCCGCTGCTAGTGGCTAAATCGGTCAATCGTACCAAGCTGACTGAACTGTTTATTTTGAACGGTGCAAGTTACCCACTGGTTAAACCAGGTAAAGTTGAAGGAATCCTTAAAGATGCAGTGACTGGTAAAGCATTATCTGGAGTGTTAATCAAAGTATTCCTAGAAGGCGAATTAGTCCAAGCCGAAAAAACTGAGACTAATGGACAATATACTTTTGTTATATCTGAAGGTAAATATGTCTTAGAAATGTCTTTTGCTGGTTATATACCAGTAATAGCACATATTCCAGTAACTTATAATGAAACCACAACCGTCACCAGCATACGCCAAGTACCCCAAGCTTATGCAGGAAAAGGTATTGCCGGAGGTCAATTATTGAATGCGTTTAATGGTAAAGCCGAGAATAATGTTACATTGAAAGTTCGTTCAGGTATCAATGTTAGTACTGGGGCTGTTGTTGCTACGACAAGAACAGACAGTAATGGCAATTACCGGATAAATTTACCAGGTGGCAATTATACGATAGAAGCCACCAAAAAGAAGTATGCCACGACTTATTTTTCAATCGTCTCTATCGGCAATAATACGACTAATAACCAAAATGCTTCTATAACGCCAGCTATCAATACTGGTGAAATACGGATTGTTTTAACATGGGGCATTAGGCCAATGGATTTAGATGGCCATTTAATAACTCCAAATATTGAGGGCAGAGTTCACCACATTTTTTTTAGCCCAAAAACTAAAGGAGAACAGTTCTCTGCACCTTATGTGCAACTTGATCTTGATGACACCAGCAGTTATGGCCCAGAAACCATAACTATCTATAAATCCAAACCAGGTACATATCACTACTATGTTCACAACTATAGCGGTACTCCAGCTATAAAGTATTCGGATGCTAAAGTAGAGATTTATTCTGATATGGGGCTGGTTAAAACTTATCATATTCCTATTTCAGGAAATGGAAAATATTGGGAGGTGTTTTCCTATCATGGTTCTACTGGGCTAATCACTACGATTGATCAAATTAGTTCTGTTAAACCCAACTGAAAAAGTGTATGATTATTAGCTTTTTAAGCTATATTAGCGTTAATACGCATCCATCAACTTTAACAAAGGAGAAATAATGAATAAACCTTTTTTTAACAGGCTCTTACTAATTGGCTTGTTCGCTGCTATAATAGGTGTATTGAGCGGCTGTGCATCTAACGTACCCAAACCAGTTGATTTGGGTGGTAATACTGTAAACATCGGCTACCCTCATAAGGGTACAGGTTTTTATATCGTTGTTGAAAATACAAGCAATCAGTGGACAATCAAGAAAATCAGCACAAGTGCATTGGAACGAACAAATGATTCCCAAGAAATTTTGTTTATCAATGGGAACTTTGACTATGTTTCACCTGCTTTTACTTCTAGTAAGAGGCAGATCAGTGGTTATTTTAAGTGTGCTGTCTTTAGGAAAAATAAAGGTTATTCACCATGCGGAAAAACGGTGTTGGTAACTGCTAAAATTGGACGAACTATCGCAAGTAATTTGTTCGTTACAGTGTTCTCTTTCGGAGTGGGGGCATTATCCCCTCACTCTGAGAAGCTTGTAAATCGAAATCTGATTGCTAAAATATTAAAGGAAACTGATTTAATCAATGTGGCAAAAGCTTTTGCTACATATCGTAACAAACTAAAAGAGCATCATGCAGATGTTATTAAAACAGCCAAGTGGGATGTGAAGGTTACAGACAAATCTGGTTTTTATACAGGGAAGATATATTTTCCCAGTATGATTAAAGTAAGCGAGTTTAGTCTAAAGCAGATCTGGGGTGCTGAATATATCACTGTTAATGGCAATAGTCGTGATTTCAAAATGGTACTTCAGTCACGTTTCAAAAACGAGTCATTGCATTACAAGGTATCATTGAAGTGTCCAGGCTATATAAAACACAAAAATTTCAATTTGCATTTTGCAAAATGTCCAAAGTTTATAGATGCCTCCCCACCTCGTAGAGCAGTTTCTCTGGGAGTGGTTATCGAAAGCAAAGAATTCCATAATGTATATCCTGCTTTTTCTGGTAAGGATAAGAACATTAGTGTAAATTTTGATGCATCAATTAGTGGCTATCTAACAATAACAAATAGAATCAACAAGTACATTAAAGTACTTTCTATATCCACGTATTACAACAATGAGATAGAAACTAGAGAAAAACGAAGCAATGACGATAGTCTCATGACTATACCGCCTCAAGCTTATGAAAAATACACTATAATTCGTAGCTATGCTACTTGGAGATCTACTAATTCGAGTATAGGAAAGATTGCTAATGACTATGAAT
>JAUXCJ010000187.1 GCA_030618965.1 Thiomargarita sp. | reverse complement strand
GAAGAAATTTTTATGGTTCCCACGCTGGCCTATTGGGAACCATACTCGCATGTTATATTCCTTATCCAATCCGCTTATAAAGTTCTTTTTCAGTAATAATGTCTTTTGTAGTTTCCAAAATCGTGCTATTTTATCTTTGGGCATTATTGCGGCGGTTTTTCTCATTCTTTATGCGACGGCTTTAGGCTCTGAAGGACAAATCTATCGCTTACTCAGAAGATATGGCGTTATCATTTTTTTCGCTTTCACTTTCCTTGCTCAATTATTATTGCTCAGTCGTCTCAAGCGACATGTCGATTTGCCCGCTTCTATTTATAATCTCAAATTGACTTTGTGTCTGATGCAATTTTTCATTGGATTAATCAGTCTACCTGTCAGGGCTTTCTATAGTAGTGGTGATTTTAATACTCGCATAGAAAATATTGTGGAATGGAATTTTGCCTTGATGATGATTCTGTATTTTATCGTCAGCTATTTTGCTTGGCGGGCAAGTGGATTTTCTGCGAGTTTTTCGGTTGCCAAATCTCAAGAACAGACAAGATCGTGAAAATTTAAAAGGTTAAATTATTAAGGAAATTTATTTTGAATAATCAACGCTATAATAACTATTTTTGGACTTTAGAGGATGAGTTAGGTATTGCGCGTACCGGGGATCATCTGGCACAACTGGCTTTGTGGATGTGCCGACACCTTTTACGATTGGCGTGATTGGTAAATGGGGGGTTGGAAAATGTAGCCGCGAATGTAGTTTAGCTGCCTCGGAAGAGATGTTATTGGCGGCTTGTCGGCGTTTTTTAAAAGAAATTAGTGCGTAGGACGCAGCCTACATGTTCAAGGTTTGCGCTCACGCCTCGAAAATGTGTTTTTTCAGCAGCTTGCCGAAGCCAGTATTTTCCAAGCGCAAGATTAAATCATCATAAGTCTGCTGCAAAGCCTTGGCAGTGGTTTAACAGTAGAAAACGTAGAGTGCCTTCAATCGGGGCAACCACAAGGGCGTGGCAATTGTCGTTGGAAAAAAGAATTGTTAAGTATTGACGGCAAGTTACTAAAATTAGTATTTATATACAATTAGTTAAGTATTATAGGATCAAATTAGGATAAAGTGTTTATCCTCGAATTGATTTGATTCTAAATAAATTCATACCAACCCGCCTTCTCAAGTTGTTTCATCCTTGCTTGATGTTTGCGTCTGAATCTTTCAGCAAATGAAATAGATTTAGTTAATCGTGGTTTTCTGCCTGGTGAATGAGTTCTACTTCTTTCATAAAATACAATCTTTGGCAATGTTTCGATTTTGTCAAAATATTTAGGTAATTGATAAATGTATTTCAATAAAATTTTGCTCACTTGTTTATCGAAATCTTTTCTATTGACTTCCAATAAATCCACCAGTACATAAAAATCCTGTGGGCGTATATTTTTATTTTTGCCATTAATGAGCAGGGCTGTTTCACGATAGTTCGCGCCTTGATAAATCGCCGTTGTCGCAATGTCATAAAGCGGCGACATAAATAAGGTTTTATCTTCTGTCAATACCGATAAATTTTTAGTATGCATGTCTTCATGAACAATCAGCATTGAATAAAAATAATATTTTAGCAAAATCAATCGCTCGCTTTTGAGCGTTAAATATTTTTTAATGGTTTTAAACAGTTGTTCCGAGGAGATTTGATATTTGGTTTCACTATTTAACCCAACAAGACTAGCGAATTCTTCATAAGAAAATTTATAGCCTTTGTATCTATCATAACGTTTAACAATATAATGATATTCATCGTCGGTTGGATTTTTAATAATCCCATTCCAAGGCACATCAAAACCCAGTTCATTTTTAGCAAAGCTCATAAACAAATGCTCATTAATCGCCAAATGGGGTAAATAATATTCACTTTCAGGATTAGCCCTTGAGGGATGATAAGGTTTAATAAAATAGTGACTTTCCTCATTTTTATTCGGTTGACGAATGCTATTGTTAGCCATCACCACAGACAGTTTATGTTGAAACCCCGATAAACCAGAAGGACGAAAAGATTTCAAGGGATTCTGGTTTGGCGGAAACAGTATTTTGTCCTCTATTTTGAGTTCCATGTTTAACACATTTGGAAAATCATTTTCGCCAAGGATTTCAACTTTAACATCAGTGAATGAAAAGAAATCCGCTTTCTCATCAAATTGCAACGCGGTTTTAGAAAATTGTAAATCGCCATAAATATCATTCAATAGTGGTAACAGATCAAAATCATTAGCTGAACCAGCTTGTTTTTCCAAAAGTTTCCGATCCTGCCCCTCTGGAATCACTTGTTCAAAGACATTAAACATTCTCTCACTCATAAAAACTATTTCAGTCAATGGCAAGTCAAGTGATACTGGCTTAGCTTCTTTTTGGCAAAGATAATGGTTGTCATAAACAAACTGATGTTGTCCCTTATCAAAAGAGAGATAGCCAACCAGTTGCTCTTTTTTATAGATAAATAAAAAATTACGGAAACTGGATTGAGGGAGTTGGTTATTGGTTGTGATTGGATTGTTCATAATATTATTATTGTAATTCAAATTGTGATAGCTATAAAATACAATTTATCAAGAGAAAAAAACTTGATCATCAAATTGTATTAAATAATATCAATTTCAAGTGCAAACTCACACTGCTCATCTTTTAAAATACCAGAGATAAGTACCAAATCAAGAATTTTTAGATATTTTGCTGGAAAGATAAAGACAACTACAAGTATTCCTTTCGGTTCAGGTGTGATTAAAAGTGCATGGTTTTTCCGGGCGGCGGGGAGAACATACCAGCCTAGGGCAACGCTCTAGGATTGCTAGAAAAGAATTTAAGCCCTGAAAGGGCGAGACATCATTATGTACATAATCCTAGGGCGTTGCCCTAGGCTGGTATGTTTCGCCCCTTCAGGGCTAAAATCAAAAAACTTGATCATCGAGTATCATTGGCTATTTCAGATGAGGTTGTTTCGGCGATAAAATTACCAAAAAAACAAATGGAGGGCGAATTAATTAAAGAAATAGCCTTTACCTTGTACGACCGTGGCTTGACTTCTATGGGCGTTGCAAGGCGGTTTGCTGCACTGAGCAAATGGGAATTCATAGAGGGGCTGGCGGAACGCGGTATTTCCAGACATTACTATGCCAGCGAAGTAGAAGAGGATATTAAAGCAGTTGCAGAACAATCTCAACAATTACAGGGATTGAAAAGATTGCTTGAATTAGATGGCTATGAATGTTATCAAGATGAAAAAATACCGTTGATTATAAAATCCAATGCTTATCAATTGGCAATCGGTACTTACCCAGGACTGCTGGACAAAAAAGCCGAAAACTTTAAGCATCCTTTATGCGAAAAAGACATTCATCTTATCAATGATTACTTTCTTGATCTAAATTTGCCAGTTGCCTATCAAAAGCTAATTCAAGCATTAGGAGTGCAAGGTAACCTTGCACTCCGTTGGTAAGTTATCCAGTTATGAAGAATGTGGATTATCAGGTGGATGCCAGCCAGCTTGAATCCACCAGCGGCGTGCATTTACCAATAAGGGTCGATTTAATCTTAGCGCGTTAATCGTCGCTCTTCCTGTGGGTGTTAAACCAACAATCAGTAGGCCCTCTTCTTGCCAAGTAAAATGGTCGAACCAATCTTGGTGGTAAGGGTGGAAAAGTGGTACAAGCTGTTTCGTTTGCGGATCCTTGGTAGCAGTCTGTGTTCCCTTAATAGAATTGCAAGCAAAACAAGCCAAACAGAGATTTTCAGCAATAGTTTCACCATTTTGAGACTCAGGAATAATGTGGTCAATCGTGAATGCTGTCCCAATAATCCATTCTGGGGTCATGCAATAAGCACAACGAGCTTGAAATATCTCGTAAGCTTGTTGTCGCAATGCTTGGGGAATATAAGTTTTACTCATTGTGTAAATTGAGATTGTTGCAACGAGGAAAGATCATGTCCACGTTTTTTGAGCAAAGCCATTGCCTTTGCTCGAATTAAAACCGCATTGTCATAATGGTCAAGCAACTCTTGTGCCTGAATCTCCTCAGCCGAAGTTAAGTTAGTTTCATCTTGTTTAGTAGACAAGGTTTCCATCGTCACCAAGTCTGCTTGATCCATAGCTGTATGTACAATGTGCCATAAATCTTGATCCTCTAGTTTGTCTAATTCAGCAACATTTGGAGGATATGAGGCATTTGTACTTGCTTGAGGTTGTGCTTGGTAGCGACGTATATAGGTTTGAATGAAGTCTGCGACTGCTACTCGTAACTGCTGCTTGGAAATGTGAGAGGTTTGCAACTGTTGAATTAATGATTCTGGCAGTTCAATCGTCAAAGTCGTCATAACATAAATAGCTCCAACTTAAAAATTTGATTTAAGTATTGTTGCTTTAGTATCTTTGTTTTTATCAGGATAATCAAGTGTGTAATGTAATCCTCGACTTTCCTTTCTCTGCTGAGCAGAACGAATAATTAAATCGGCTACAAGGCTCAGGTTGCGTAGTTCAATCAAATCATTGCTGACAGAAAAATGGTTGTAGT
>JAUXCJ010000356.1 GCA_030618965.1 Thiomargarita sp. | reverse complement strand
GCTGCTTTTTCCTCTTTTTCACAAGATTCTACTGCTTGAAGCAGCAAGGCGTATGCTATTGAAATATCAGTTTTATTGTTATCTTTAGATTTATACTCTTTCACTTTTACTTTTTCAGTTTCCGTTCTTGGAAAGAGTTTTTGACATAAAAAAGAAGAACTTCTAATTTCTTTAATCACAAGCATTTTTTGTTTAGGTGAGCAATCACCAAAAGCATGATTAGCATATTTACAACAAACGACCAAATTATCTAGTTCATCTTTGCCGCCCTTAGCGCGTGGAATAATATGATCAATGCTGGCTTCATTAATATCTAATAGCTCATCACAGTAAAAACATTTACCACCTTGGTTAAATAATAACGCATTCAGTTTTTTCATAATTGTTTTGGAGTGCAAGGTTACCTTGCACTTGTCATTTCTCGCTTAAGCATAGCGAATGGTGTCACCCAATATTGATGACCTAAAAAAATCAAATACTTCCATAGAAATAGCTCGGACTGGTTTGGTATCACCATGTAGCAATAGACGAACTTGTTCTGTTGTCTCACGACTAAAAGTTTTTTCACCGCAACGGATACAAACCATTGTGGGAATATGTTCGACTAATACAGGCTTATCATCAATTTGGAAAATTTCGTTAGTCTGCTCTTCTCTAGCCTCTTGTGAACCACAAACATGACAATTAAACATATTTATCTTGAGTTTTTTCAGAATTTTTTGGAGTGCAAGGTTACCTTGCACTCCGAGTTACCTAAGCACTTCGTCGCCAAATAGTCCCTTGCTTTCCATCTTCAAGCACGATTCCGTTTTTATCCAAATCAGCACGAATTTTATCCGCCAGTTTCCAACGTCGAGCTTCCCGTGCTGCTTTACGCTCAGCAATTAATTGCTCAATCTCAGCCACTGATAAACTGCCTTCATTGCCTCCTTCTTGCAAATAACTTTCAGGATCGGCTTGTAATAAGCCCAAAATGCCGCCTAATCGACGCAGTTCACTCGCCAATTCTACCGCCTTAGCATTATCAATGTCACGTATTTTATTGATTTCATGAGATAAATTAAATAAAACCGCCAAAGCTTCTGGAGTATTAAAATCATCATCCATTGCCGCCTTAAAGCGTTGAGAATAACGCTCATCAGAGCAAGCTTCTGACGAATTTGCCAAACCGCGCAATGCCGTATAAAAACGGCTTAATGCCTGTTTCGCCGCATCCAGTTCCTGATCAGAATAGTTCAAAGGGCTGCGATAATGGCTAGTTAAAATAAAATAACGCAGCACTTCAGACTGATAGCGTTCTAATACTTCGCGCACTGTGAAAAAATTACCCAAAGATTTCGACATTTTTTCATCATCAATACGCACAAAACCGTTGTGCATCCAGACATTAACAAATGTTTCTCCAGTTGCACCTTCTGACTGAGCTATTTCATTTCCATGGTGAGGAAATTGTAAATCCATACCTCCGCCATGTATATCAAAATGATTCCCCAAGCAGCTTGTAGACATAGCAGAGCATTCGATATGCCACCCCGGACGGCCTCTCCCCCAAGGAGAATCCCAACTAGGTTCACCTGGCTTAGCTGGCTTCCACAAAACAAAATCCAACGGGTGGCGTTTAGACTTATCCACTTCCACCCGCTCTCCAGCGCGTAAATCTTCTAGTTTCTTGCCCGAGAGTTTTCCATAATTTTTAAAGCTTTGAACTGAATAGCACAGATCGCCACTATCAGTCAGATAGGCATAACCATTATCTAATAGTTGTTGCAGCATCGCAATGATTTCAGGTATAGATTCCGTAGCGCGTGGCTCAATATCTGGCTCTAATACACCCAAAGCTTTTGCATCTTCGTGCATAGCTTGAATAAAACGGACGGTTAAATCCTTAAAATTTTCTCCATTTTCAGTCGCGCGTTTAATAATTTTGTCATCTATATCAGTTATATTACGCACATAAGTCACCTGATAGCCCAATGAACGCAAATAACGCGCAACCACATCAAAGACAACCATCACCCGCGCATGTCCAACATGGCAGTAATCATACACCGTCATACCGCAGACATATAAACTGACTTTATCCGGCTCAATGGGGATAAAAGGTGCTTTTTGTTTTGTAAGAGAATTATAAATAATTAGCATATTAGAAACCTTTTAAATAATCTTATTTATTATAACACTAAATGTGAGCAGGTAGCATTTGTGCAATTGTGCAAGGTTACCTTGCACTCCGACTACAAATTAATATAGAATTAAAAAAATTTTAGCTTCTATTACACTATTTTTTAATCGCCTTTATATTAAACAGGAAAAGGAATATGTCTGCCCAAGAATTCAACTTGGATGTCACCCCCATCTTGCCAGAACCTTTGAAACGTCTTGAAGAATTGGCTAATAATATTTTGTATAGCTGGAATATTCCAACCAGAGTGCTATATGAGCGTCTTGATCATGATTTATGGACTCGTGTTGGACATAACCCCAAATTATTTTTACAAAATATTGATCAAGCACGTTTACAAAAAGCTGCGACTGACCCCTTATTTATCAACGCCTATCAGCAAGTATTATCGACTTATGATGCCTATTGTCAGGCAAGAGAACCTAAAAATGGGGCTAAAAAATTAGCCAAAGATGATCTGGTTGCTTATTTTTGTGCAGAATATGGTTTTCACGAAAGTTTGCCTATTTATTCCGGCGGTTTAGGTATTTTAGCCGGTGATCATTGCAAATCTGCCAGTGATATGCGTTTGCCCTTTATCAGTGTTGGCTTGTTTTATCATCGAGGTTATTTTAACCAATTACTTGATGCTGAAGGCAATCAAATTCCCAAATATACTGAAAACGATCCCCGGAATTTACCAATCAGTCCCGTATTGGATGAAAACGGCGCGGAAATCTATATTGAAGTTAAGATTGCCGAAACACAAATAGTGCTCAAAGCCTGGAAAATCAAAGTTGGCCATATTACGCTTTATCTACTTGATAGCAATGTTCCCCAAAATAATGATAATGATCGTAAGATTACTCATAATC
>JAUXCJ010000140.1 GCA_030618965.1 Thiomargarita sp. | reverse complement strand
CCTCCGACTTCGCCAAATACAAGTATAGCCTAACGGATGGGGATAACGTGGCATGGCTAAAGCAGCTAGTAAACTGGTTTTTCCAGATGCAGATAATCCGTATAAAGCAAAACGGTAGACTTTTTTAAATTTATTATCGCTGTTTTTCATATTTTCCAGTTTTTGATCCCTACTGATGGGTAAAAATTTTTTGATTGCCCTTGTGGTATTGTAAAATCACGCTAACAATTAACTAATATCTAGTTCATTTTACAAGGCTATGTCAGTATTATGCAATTACAATATATCTTATATGAGCCAGTCAATAGAAAAGCAATAACACTATTTTATGAAAATAAAAGCAATTTATCCTGGTACATTTGACCCTATCACGAATGGGCACTGGGATATTATCAAACGAGCCGCGAAATTATTTGAACAGGTGATTGTAGCGGTAGCTGCGAATCCTTCTAAAGCCCCTATTTTTTCTCTAGAAAAACGTGTTGAACTGGCCAAAGCGGTGTTGGGAGACTTTGATAATGTTATTGTACGTGGTTTTAATTGTTTGCTTATTGAATTCACTAAACAAAATAATGCACAGGTTATTATACGCGGCTTGCGGGCTGTGTCTGATTTTGAATATGAATTTCAACTTGCAGGTATGAATCGTAACTTGAACCCTGATATTGAGACCATATTTCTTACACCAGGAACAGAATATACATATATTTCTTCATCATTGGTGCGAGAAATTGCTGCATTAGGTGGGCCAATTGATGATTTTGTTTCACCCATAGTGCGTGTTGCGCTTAATAAAAAAATGTGATAGTTTTTTGGCTTTAGAAAATTAGTATCTTAGAAATTAGGAATATTTTAATGGCGCTTTACATTACTGATGAATGTATTAATTGCGATGTATGTGAACCAGAATGCCCTAATGGCGCAATTAGCCAAGGGGATGAAATTTATGTTATTGACCCTAATCTTTGTACAGAATGTGTAGGACATTATGAAACTTCACAGTGTGTGGAAGTTTGTCCTGTGGATTGTATCCCCAAAGACCCGAATTATGAGGAAAGCCAAGAACAGTTATTAGAAAAATATGAGCATTTGACAAAGTAATTGATTTTTAAAGAGTATAAAAACTACATTTAGTTATATAACAATATGTTATAAGATAATAATTCGGGTTATTGATAATTAATTATAAAATAATTGCTAAAATACCTTGCTGCAATGGATTCATTTTTAGTAGAATGGCACGCAGTATCAGGGGGCCGTTAGTTCAGTTGGTAGAATAGGCCACCAACTCAAAAATAAGGACCGTTAGCTCAGTTGGTAGAGCGGCTGACTCTTAATCAGCATGTCGTAGGTTCAATCCCTACACGGCCCACCAAGCAAGCGTGATATGTGATGATTTGTAAGCGAGAGTGGCGGAATTGGTAGACGCGCTGGATTTAGGTTCCAGTGGGGTAACCTGTGAGAGTTCGAGTCTCTCCTCTCGCACCATTTTTCTAAAAGCGATCATCGTCAATCATTCGACTCAATCCCATGCGAGGACAAATTATAATTTGTTTGTCGCGTCTCTAATAGCTCAAGTTCAATTAATAGGTTTAAGACATGCAAGTGTCCGTCGAGACAACGAGTGCCGTCAAGTATCGTATGACAATTGGGATACCTAAAGAAGGTATCGTACCTAAAATCCAAGACCGTCTCAAATCTTTGGCGCGTAATAGTAAACTCAATGGCTTTAGACCGGGCAAAATCCCTATGCGGTTGCTCGAACAAAGGTTTGGCCAGCAAGTGCGTGAAGAAATTCTTAATGAAACCATACAGACTAGTTTTAGTGAAGCCATAGCGCAGGAAAAACTGCGCCCGGTTGGTGAACCCAACATTGATTTAAATGACGACATTAAAAACAACCTCAAAAACCTTGAAAAAGGTTTGTCCTACAGTGCTACTTTTGAAATATATCCTGAAATCAACGCAGAGCATGTTGATGGATTGGCCATAGAAAAGCCAGTGGCGACAGTGACAGAAAGCGACATAGATACGCTCTTAGAGCGGCTGCGCCAACAGCGTCAAACATGGAACGATGTTGATCGAGATGCTAAGGAAGGTGATCGTGTCACCATTGATTTTATTGCTAGTGTTAATGGTAAAACCTTTGAGGGAAGTGAAGCTAAACAAGTACCGGTTATTTTAGGACAAAATAATTTTATCTCCGCCGATTTTGAGGCAAAATTATTAGGTGTTAAAAAGAAAGAGCAGCGAGAATTTGACTTAAATTTTCCCAAAGAGTATAAAAATCCCAAGCTAGCTGGTCACACTGTGCATTTTGTCGTGCAAGTTTCACTGGTTTCAGAAGCCCAATTACCTGAAATAGATGCAGAATTCATTAAAGCTTTTGGCGTGGAAGATGGCCGTATTGAGAGCTTGCGTATTGCTGGGCGGATGAATATGGAAAATGAATTGAAATCTGCAATAGAAGGCAAACTGAAACAAGATATTTTTGATGCTGTATTGAAAGCTAATCCGATTGAAGATGTGCCTGATTCCTTAGTTGAAGAAGAAACACAGCGCATTTTGAAAATGAGGCAGGAACAATGGCAAAATCATGACTTACGTGCTGAAATGTTTAAGGAAGAGGCAACTAAACGGGTAAAAATTGGTCTATTGGTTGCTGAATTAGTCAAGGAACATGACATTAAAGCCGATCAGGATCAAGTGCAACAACTTCTTGAAAAGATTACCTCAAATTACCAAGAATCTGAGGCCGCAGTCAAAGAGTATTATGCTGATAAGGAACGTTTGAGAGAACTAGAATCAGTGGTAGTAGAAGACAAACTCGTGGCATGGCTACTAGAAAGAGCGCAAATAACTGAGAAAAAAACGGATTTTTTCTCAATTGTTAACTAAAAATCCACTAATAACAGGTTGCAAAGTGATGAATGAGAATAAAAATGCTGGCCTGAATGCTGCTAGCGTTTTAATACCGACTGTGATTGAACAATCAGCTCGTGGCGAGAGGGCTTATGATATTTATACTAGGCTGCTCAAAGAGCGAGTGGTTTTTTTGGTTGGTGAAGTTGAAGATTATATGGCTAATGTTGTGGTTGCTCAATTACTCTTTTTAGAATCGGAAAATCCTGAGAAAGATATACATTTATATATTAATTCGCCGGGCGGTTCTGTCACTGCTGGACTGGCTATTTATGATACGATGCAGTTTATTAAGCCTGATGTCAGTACCTTGTGTATTGGTCAAGCTGCTAGTATGGGGGCTTTGCTATTAGCAGCAGGGGCGGATGGTAAACGTTATTCTTTACCCCATTCACGCATGATGATTCATCAACCATCGGGGGGCTTTCAAGGCCAAACTACTGATATTCAAATTCATGCCCGCGAAATTTTAAATGTGCGTGAGCGTTTGAATAATATACTGGTTCTACATACGAAACAGCCCTTGGAAACAATCGAAACAGATACTGAACGAGATAATTTTATGGAAGCGCAAACGGCGCAAGAATATGGACTTATCGATGCGGTCTTATCAAGCCGGTAAGCCTTAGCAATGCTAGAATACATAAATAGAAAATAAGGAAACTTGCGATGGCTGATAAGAAAATCGGGGAATCTACCTCAAAAGATGGCCGCTTGCTCTATTGTTCTTTTTGTGGAAAAAGTCAACAAGAGGTTGGTAAACTGATTGCTGGGCCATCAGTATATATTTGTGATGAATGTGTTGGATTGTGTGAGGATATCATACAAGAGGATAGCCCTGAAGGTGTAAAATCTGAGAGTGCTGAGCATTTGCCAACCCCACATAAAATTAATGAGCATTTAGATGATTATGTAATTGGGCAGACACATGCGAAAAAAGTGCTGTCTGTCGCAGTGTACAATCATTATAAGCGGTTGGAAACTCAGACTAAAACTGATGATGTCGAACTTTCCAAAAGTAATGTTTTACTAATCGGGCCCACAGGTAGTGGCAAAACCTTACTTGCTGCTACACTGGCACGCATGTTAGATGTGCCATTTGCAATGGCAGATGCTACTACATTAACTGAAGCCGGCTATGTTGGTGAAGATGTTGAGCATATTATACAAAAGCTATTGCAAAATTGTGATTTTGATGTTGATAAGGCGCAGCAGGGTATCATTTATGTAGATGAAATTGATAAGATCAGCCGCAAATCGGATAATCCCTCAATAACCCGAGATGTGACCGGGGAAGGCGTACAGCAAGCCTTGTTAAAATTAATTGAAGGCACAATAGCCTCAGTACCCCCTCAAGGTGGTCGAAAACATCCTAAACAAGAATTTTTACAAGTTGATACCACTAACATATTATTTATTTGTGGCGGTGCTTTTGCGGGTTTAGAAAAAGTGATTCAAGCTCGTACTGAAAAAAGTGGTATAGGCTTTGTTGCTGAAGTAAGCCTAAAAGAAGATAAGCGTAATTTAAATCAATTACTTAATTCCCTAGAACCAGAAGATTTAATGAAATATGGTTTAATTCCTGAATTGGTTGGACGTTTGCCAGTAACATCGACACTTCATGAATTGGAAGAAAAGGAACTGGTGCGGATTCTCACTGAGCCTAAAAATGCTTTAACTAAGCAATATGCGCGTCTGTTTGAGATGGAGGGTACAGAAATAGAATTTAGGCCGGAAGCCTTAACTGCTATTGCACGTAAAGCGATGGATAGGAAAACTGGAGCACGAGGGTTGCGCTCAATTTTAGAGCATGTCTTATTAGATACCATGTATGACTTACCTTCTATGAATGATGTAACTAAGGTTATTGTTGATGAAGGTGTTATTGAAGGAAAATCTAATCCATTAATTGTGTATAAAAATGCGGAACCAATCGCAGTCTCTGCGTAAAAAAAGGAAATCATCTATGGCGTATGATGACAATACTGGAGTAGAAGAAGAAGGTAGTCTGGTTCTACCAATGCTTCCTTTAAGGGATGTGGTTGTCTACCCGCATATGGTGATTCCATTGTTTGTAGGCAGGGAAATGTCCATTTCCGCTTTAGAAGTGGCCATGGCCAATAACCACAATAAACAGGTTTTGTTAGTCGCGCAAAAAAATGCAACCGAAAATGAACCTGGGGTCGATGATATTTATCAAGTAGGGACAATTTCTACGGTTTTACAATTATTAAAATTACCT
>JAUXCJ010000368.1 GCA_030618965.1 Thiomargarita sp. | reverse complement strand
GATGAGTACTGTACCATTAGCTATCTTGCTAATGATTACCCTTGGTTTCTTTTGGGGGGAAAAACTGTCCTCTGTTTTTTTCGGTTTAGATTTAGTCAGCTTACCATTCATAGTAGGTGCTATAGGAATTGCATGGATTTTTATTATTCGTCTCCGTCAGTTTCATGCTTTTATTGAATTGGGGTTTATAATTGGAACACCATTGTTTGTATTGCTTTTGCCTGATCTTTTTCAATCCGAGTTTTCAGAGTGGTTAATGTATTTTGGGTTATTTATGTTGCCTGTCACACTATCAATATTAATTTGGAACACGATTAAATTGTTAAGAATCCATTTTAGACATTCCCATGAGTTACAAGACAATAAGCAAATAAAGTTACTATTACAACACAATATGCAAATTGCTTTGGTTGTTTTTATAGTATCAGTATTACCAGCAGTTGTGTTGAATAGTAATATTTTTTATTAATAAAATCATTGGTTAATCTAAAAATAGATGGTGATGTTCTTTATATTCTATTTACCCCCTTATTAAGTTGTATTATTTTAATAATCACAAGTGTTCACTTCTACACAAAAACTTGGCAAAAAACCATGAAATGGGTGTATCTTGCCTTTATTGAGCTGGCACTGATGGTTATAATGGTGTTAGCATTATTATATTTACATTTATTAGGATTCTTAATTCTTTTCGATTTCTCATTTTATGAAAACCCAATCATTCTGCTCACAATAGCTGTGTCTGTAGTATTGCTATGGAAGATGCCTAAGCGTATCTCTCAAATGTTGAAATCCGAGTATTCCTATGAATTACGCCCACGACATAAGAAACGATTAGCTTGGGTGTTTGGTGCGCTAATTTTCTTAATTGCTAGCATTTTGCTAGTTAATTTGGTTTATAGCTTGGCTAGTGGGTTATCCTCCGACAAGGGTACTATTACCATTATTATAGTGATATTAATAGTTTCTATATTGGTTATTATTATTGTGGGGCGTTTTTTAAACATTTACAAGAAAGCCCAGGAAAAACTCGTAGCAATAACATTGTCTTTTGCCTTAATTATCCTTCTTACCACCGTTTTTGCAGGGTTATTATATGGCTCTAGGTATGTGGAAGAGTGGTATCAGATAAGAACGGTAAATGGTTTTTTGAAGAAATACTTGTTTATTTTTGATTATTTAGAGTATGACCTCAATCTGATAGCTCTTCACAGTGCTAATAAGCTTCCCAAGAAAGGAAAAAGTTTAGTGATTGTAGCAAAAATTGACGATTCCTATCACGTTCGTATTTTTGATAAAAATGGAAACAAGGTCATTGACAAAGGGAAGGATGAGTTTTCACCCGACCAAACGCTTATTCAGCAATTAGAGGCAGTGTTTAGTAGTAGTAATCAACAACGAATTGATCAGAAAACAACAAATAAAATTTTACTAAAAATAATTCCATCAAATTTAGTTCATCAAAATATAGAAAATAAAAAGAAGCTTATTGACCTTATCAAACTTGTCAAAAATGACGTAAAGACAGCGATTGAAGAACTTAAAAAAATAGTGAACAACCTGAACCATGATACTTTGTCCCAGGTTAAGGAGAATACTTGGAAAACATTAAAAGATGAAAATGAGTGGCTTTTTTTCCTTTTTGAGTATCTTGAATTGTTTAGGCCAGAGGTACTAAAAAACAACAATGAGGCAAAAATATGGTTTAAAGCCGTTCAGGACAATAAAGATTTTCAGAAAGTATGTAATTTGGACAATTCCAAAGAGGATAAAAATTATGACATTGTTATTAAAGTTTACTGTCATCCGTTCACCAACCATGAAGAAATGAAGAAGGTTATTGATGAAGCTTACGCACCTGAAACAACAATAACACTATGGGTGTTCGGTGTTATTGCAATATTGGTGCTGCTAATGTTCCTGACCAACCTGAATTACAACTCACTGCATTACTTCTATCGTGATCGTCTCAGCAAGACTTATCTTATCAAGTGGGGTGGTGAGGAAATTGAGCAAAATCAATCCTTGCTACTCAAAAAACTCCATAAGCATCACAATGGTCCTTATCATCTGATTAATACGACTTTAAATGTCCCCTTATCAAAAAATCCCTCTTTAAGCGGACGGGGTGCGGACTTTTTTATTTTTTCAAAATGCTATTGTGGGGCTGAATCCACCGGATACAGATGCACAAAGCACTATAATAAAGGTGAAACGGAACTAGCAACCGCTATGGCGATTTCAGGTGCAGCAGCCAGTCCAGAAATGGGAACGGATACCAATCCCGCCATGAGTTTTCTGATGACTTTGCTAAACATCCGTTTGAACCTTTGGATGCCAAACCCGGATCCCAAACAAGCTCAAAAAATAATATTTTGGCCTCTTTATTTATTCAAGGAATTTTCCCGTCGGAGTACGGAAAACGATGCTTTGCTCAATTTATCGGATGGTGGTCATCATGAAAATTTGGGGATTTATGCTCTACTTAAACGTCGTTGCCGATTGATTATCGTCTCGGATGCGGGGGCTGATGAGGAATATCAAATGGAGGATTTCGCCAATCTGCAACGCAAGGCACGTATTGATTTGGGAATAAACATCAATATTGATATGAGTGACTTACGTCCAGACAAAAAAAATCGCTGTACTAAAGCGTACTTCGTCAAAGGAACCATACAATATCCTGATGATAAAGATGGAATATTGTTTTATATCAAGACGACGATGACGGGGAAGGAACCGGAGGACTTGTTGGCTTATCGGCGCAAGAGTCCAAGCTTTCCTGACGAAACGACAGCAGACCAGTTTTTTGACGAGGATCAATTTGAGTCCTACCGAAAACTGGGTGAGCTGGTGGGTGAGAATGTGTGTTCTGGGACAATGCCATTAAGTTAAGTGTAACATGTTATAATAACAAAGTATTAACAAAATAGGTTAAATAAAAGAATGCTAAAACAG
>JAUXCJ010000430.1 GCA_030618965.1 Thiomargarita sp. | reverse complement strand
CGAATCTTAACTGCAATCCTTGTAGTTATTCGTGAAAGGAGATTATCATGCAGCCATTACATTTTAATTGGAAACCTCCAGCGAATCTGGACTTCAGTCATGTAACTCAAAATCAAGTTGAATCTGCTTTTAATACTTATGCGAATTAAGGGTTAAAAAATTTATAACTTCATAAACAAAATTTATTTTACCAATAAAGTAAAAAACCAGCATAATAATAAAAAACTCTAATTATAACGCTTTTGGGGGAACTCGCAATTTCAAAGACTTACAGTCACTAACAAACTGCGTTTTGGCAAAATTTTGAGTCGATCAATCTCGCATCCTAATCAAAAATCTTCAAAAACCCTGAGAGCTAAAAACATTAGATATCGTTATAAACTGGGAATCTAGACAGTGAAATTGATCTGTCAATCGCAAAAACCAGCAAGCGAACGTAACCAGTTGAAATTATTAGCTCCCCCAAAAGCGTTATAATCAGAGAATTTAGCCGAACCCTACAGGGAAATGAGCGATATTCAAGCTGAAATAATGGGTATCGTTTAATGAGCGTAAAACTTTCTTATAAGTTTCAAGGTTTAAGTCGACTTGATGGGACTATATGGGGGGAGCCGTGTGAGGTGAAAGTCTCACGCACCGTTCTGAAGACGAGTCCTTTATGCCGACATAGAGGGCTTAGTTTAACTATTCAAGTAAATTACAGATATATCTAGGAAGTGCAAGTGAACCTTGCACTCCATAATCGTATGGGCAACCGGATTATTGCCCCTAGATTGGTTTGTGGTTGAGTATGGGCAAACCCATGCCCCTGTGGTTGCCCTTTGAATGGTTGCCCTTTGGGGTGGTTACTGCCTCCTTTCTCAATTCACTTAGTTTAAACTTAAGATTTTCTTTATATTGATTAAGCAATTTTAAGTTCTTTTCAACATACTGCTTAGAATCAATTTCATCAGTCGCATATTGTTGAAAAAGTTTCATCCATTTATCATGAACTTGACATTTAAAAACCTTGAGTTTAGATTTATGTAAGGGACAATCAGGGCATCTATGACCAACAAATTTCTTAATTATCGTCTCTTCTTCCCAGCTTTTACGGTATTTACGTGCATACTTTTCAATCCATTCAATAGCACGTAATTCTTGTTCTTCTGGCGGAAAGCTATTCACATGTTCTTGTATAGCTTTCAATTGCTTATGGAGGAATCCATGATTGCAAAATCTGATTTTTTTATTGTGACCAATAAAACGTAGAATTAAAGCAAACATGGGATCATTAATTGTGTACATAATATTCAGGAAAATACCATTATTTTATTCAACAAAAAAACCTGTCATGACCTTAATCATATAATAATGATCAAGAGTTCCTGCGCTTTCTCTGGCACTGTGCATAGCCCACATAGGGTTTCCGACATCAATTGAACGGATGCCAAGATTAGCCGCACTTATTGGGCCAATTGTACTTCCACAAGGTAGATTATTACGATGCACATAGCGTTGATATGGCACTTCTACTTGTTCACAAAGCCTCGCAAATCGTGCTTCCGAAACACTTTCAGAACTATAACGCATATTGGAATTTATTTTAATAGCTGGCCCTGCATTGATGATTACTTGATGTTGATCATCATAAAATTCTCTAAAATTGGGATTATAGGCATGTGTCATATCGGCACTGATCATAAAACTATTTGCGTAGGCTATTTTTTGGCTTTCAGCATTTAAGTTCAGAGCTAGCCCGATACGTTCTAACACGTCCGACAAAAAGCGACCATCTGCTCCTTTGTGGCTTTGACTTCCAATTTCTTCATGGTCAAAATACGCAATGACATTAGTGCTTGTTTTTGACTGAAGTGCAGCATCACTCAATAGGGCAGAAATACCCGCATGACAGGAGGCTAAATTATCTAATTGGCCGTTGGCAATAAATTCATCATTAAGACCAAAAAAATTACCCGCTTGGGTGTCAAAAACTTGTAGTTCCCATGAAATGATTTCATCAGCAGGACGACCAATTTTATCCGCTAGGAGCGCGAGGAATTGTTTTTTAGCAGGTAAGTTTTTTTGAAAAACTGATAAAATCAGTGGTAATTCTTTTTGAAAATCAAATTTTAAGCCTTTTTGATTAACTCCCCTATTCATGTGAATTGCCAAATTAGGTAGACGAACTAGCGATTTATCGAAATGCACCAAGTGAGTTTCTATATCCTTAGTCACAATACGCCCAGCAATACCTAAATCACGATCAGCGAAACTGGCAAGAATAGGGCTGCCATAAACTTCAACGCCTAAGCGATTTATCAAGCCAACCGTATGAGCTGCATTTGGTTTAATTCGTAATCCTGGGGAATCGGTATGCGCTCCAATAATACGAAATCCGTGTTCAGGCAATGCCCCGTCATTACCGATAACAAATCCAATCAAAGAAGAATCATCCCTGACAACATAATAACGTCCACCCTCTTCTAATTGCCAAGCTTGTTGCTCATATAAGCGTTGGAAACTTGCTTTTTTGAGCATTTTCGTCATAGTGCTGACAGCGTGCCATGGGCTAGGGCTGTTATCAATGAAATCCAGTAGT
>JAUXCJ010000203.1 GCA_030618965.1 Thiomargarita sp. | reverse complement strand
AGATAACTCTCAAGCGAAGCGGTATTGGCCGCAACATATATTTTACCAAGGTGCTTCATGGGCTCGGCTTGCGTCGTCTTCATCAGACGGTCGTGCTGCGGGTATTTTTTCAACAACCATTTGTTTTTTTAAAACATTGAAATAATCATATTCAGCTAAGTTTTCTATAGATTTATAGACACTTTTTCTTACACCAGAATTAGAATGTGTGATTAAATCAAATAAAATTTCTCTTTTTTTAGAATATTTAATTTCTTCAAGTAATTGAAAACAATAAAGCACTTCTTTTGAACGAGGACTTTTTAAACCTTGTTCTAAAATTTGGATACTTTTTTTATCATTGAGTGGTAAATCAATACCCGCCAATTTTTTTCGTTTTAAAGCGGTTGCCAGTGCTTTTCGATAGTCGGTTATCGTGAAGAAAATAATAAGGCACCAAACCAAAATAATCATAAAGAGTACTACAGATAATCCAATAGTAGTAAATTCAAAATACTGATTTAAAATTAATAAAAGAATAGCAGGGAAAATACTCAGCAATGGGCTGGCAATTAATTCAATAGTGGTTTGTACACGAGTGCGTTGTTCCGGAGAAAGGGGTTGATAAAGCGTATAATGAGAAGGATAGGTGAAAGCACCGGAAAAAACTTCTTCAAATTGTTTGAGGACTAAAATAAGGACAAAGAGTAATATCAGCCCAGGGATAAAATTTCCCACTATTATAATAGAAAGGGCGCAAATACCTAGCGTGATAGGTGCAGTCAGTAACCCACCCAAAAGACCCACTCGTCTAATCCATTGCCCGGAAATAAATGCGCGAAAAAATAAACTTAAAAAACCATACGCGGCCCAAAATTGTCCTAAAAAAATGGCGATCTGATCAGAATTTTGATAATGTTCATTTAACTGAATATAAAAAATATTATCTACAAAAAAGTAGATAGTATGTTCAGAAATCAAAAATAATATTAAAATCAGCAGTAAATACCGATTATTAAAAATTTCAAATAGTGATTTTTTACTATCAACTATTTTAATCTCGTCGTTTTCTTGAGCGTTTTTCAATTGAAGATTAAAAGTACGACTCATGTAAATTAGATTCATCAAGGCAAGGATAACGCCCCCCAATGAGAAAAACAGTAAATTGACCGTTCCGATAAAATCAACTAGATAAGGTATCAAAAAACCGCCTAGAATAAACGTCAATGCTTCACCACTCCAAATAAACCCAAATAAACGTTTGCTTTGTCTAACGGTAAATAAACGATTAGCGACACTCCAATAGGTAATTTGTACCAAAACCCATTCCACTTGAAACCATATCAATAGTAAAAAGATAGGCCACTTCATATCTGGCAGTGATCCAAGTAATAAGATCAAGCTTAACAAAATGAGACAGATGCTCAATAAGGTTCTTAACTGGAGTTTTAGGAATGAAATTCTATTTGCAAAGTAGAGATGAATCAACCCTACAATGGGAATGATCAAAGACGAGACAATATAAATATAAGGCAGGTTATTTGCCGAGTAATTGGCTAAGAATAATGAAGTAGCCGCTGTTAAAGTAAACAGTCGTGGAAAGCCAAGAAATAACGCTTGAAGGAAATTAAGGGCAACTAGCGTTCCTTCGCCGGGTTTAATATTAAATAAATGTTGAATGTTCTTCACCAGATGAGTTTAACTAGTATTGGGGTTAATTGATGAGTTTTCAGTACCAACTGTTTTTTTATTTTATACCATCAAATTCTTGTTTTCAATCTCAACAGAAAGCGGTAAAATAAGGCCTATTTGGGTCTCGTTCAAGATACTTGAGCTGCCATTTGAGATAGACTGGAATTTGCTCTATAATGGCTAACAGTCAACGTGTACATAAGTATTTAACTTGATTGATAAAGTTTTTTTAACTTTAGATATAATCAAGGAGCATGGGCAAACCCAGCCTTAGATGGATTAATTAACTATGTTACCAAAAATTTTTAAATCTTAAAAAAACAATTCTGGCAGAATTGAAAAAGGTGGGTGCGTGATCATAAATTATTTTAATCATTAATGTGTTAATTCTAAAATTATGAATGAAGTGGCGATTCTCTGTGTTGATGATCAACCTGCTGTACTTGATAGTCTTGAGATGGAAATTAAAAACGCGGTTGGGCCGGACTATATCATTGAAATGGCTGAAAATGGTGACGATGCTTTAGAAATTTCTGAAGAATTGTTGGAAAGTGGAACTGAAATTGCATTGGTGATTTCAGATTACACCATGCCTGGTATGGCAGGAGATGAACTGTTAAGGCGTATCCACACTCTGTCACCAAAAACCATAACCGTTATGCTAACTGGGCAAGCCGAACTTGAAGCTGTCGGTAATGCCATCAAGTATGCAAATTTATATCGTTACATTGCTAAACCTTGGCAAGCCGATGATTTTAGATTGACCGTGACTGGAGCACTAGATAGCTATCAGCAGGAAAAACAGTTAGCAGACTTTTATGCTAATTTAGAAGCAAAAGTAGAACAACGTACCCTAGAACTACAAGAAAAAACCGCACTATTGGCTGAAGCACATAAACAAAATCTGCTACTCAATGAACAATTAAAATCTGAAAATTGCCGCATGAGTGCCGAATTAAATATTTCTCGCCAACTGCAAGAGATGATATTGCCCACAAATTCGGAATTGTCGCAAATTAACGATTTAGATATTGCTGGCTTTATGGAACCAGCCGAAGAGGTGGGTGGTGACTACTATGATGTTCTCCAACATCATGATGGGCGCGTTTTACTGAGTATTGGCGATGTGACTGGACATGGTTTAGAAAGCGGGGTTTTGGCGATTATGGTGCAATCAGCGGTGCGAACTTTATTTGCTAATCAGGAAACCGATTCAGTAAAATTTTTAGGTGCGCTGAATCAGATGGTTTACCATAACACTGCTCGCATGAATTCCCATAAAAATATAACATTATCTTTATTAGAATATCAAAAGGGACAACTACGCTTAACTGGATACCATGAAGACATAATTGTGGTGCGAGCAGGCGAGCTGGAAGTGATAGATACTACTGATTTAGGTTTTACACTTGGTTTTGTTGATGATATTGCACATTTGGTTTCTGACAGAAAAATTCAAATCAATCAGGGAGATGTAGTAGTACTTTATACCGATGGTATTACGGAGGCCGAAAATATTGAGAGAATCGAGTACGGCTTGGAGCGTCTGTGTGAAGTGGTTAAACAAAACTGGCAACGAACCGCCGAAAAAATCCAACAATCTGTAATTGATAACGTGAAGCAACATATTGGCAAGCAAACCGTTTTTGATGATATTACTTTGTTGGTTTTTAAAAGGACTTAAGTACTGAATCATAAATTTTCAGGTATTTTGCCAGAACATAAAAGGCAATCACAGGGGGGATTGCCACGTGTTGGTTTGTGGTTAAATCCTAGGGGCAATCCCGTGGAAAAGCATATACTTGGGCTTTAGCCCAAGGCTTTTAGAAGTTCAGTGCGTAACATCAGTTATCTAATATAATCAGGAACTCCATGAACATCAATATTTAGAGAAATAGCAATATTTCTCCATTTCCCATCAACATGATAGTAGGTATAAGCCAAATCAATTCCTTTATTGTTGACTTGGACTTCCCAATAATTTTCATACCCAGTATTAACATTTTCAATACTGAAAACTTCAACTAGTTCAGATTTTGTCTCACCGCATGGGGCACAAAAAAACCGCACTTGTTGAGTTCCTTCTAAAAGCTGGACAGCTTCTTTGCTTTGTTCTAGCGTTATATAAGCGGCCTGATCCGCCATCACATTTGACAAGGACAATAGCAACACCATTGACGCAATTATTGATTGAAATATTTTTTTCATAAATTCATTTAGTACAAATAAATTGAATTACTACCACAGCTAAGTATTAGCTGACTTAATTAGTTTATCAAAACATATTATCACACTTAATCAAAAACCATCGGTTCGATTGGCAATCCATAATGCGCCCAAGTTACAATGCCGCCGTGCAAATTCTAGACATTTTCATAGCCACGTTGTGCCACATACATACAAGCTTGAGCAGAGCGTGCTCCTGTGCGACAATAAAACACTACTTTTTCGTTTTTAGGTATTTCATCAAGACGAACTGGTAATGTATTCAATGGCATAGGCTTACCATTAGGTATAGACGCTTGTGCCATTTCTTGTGTTGTACGCACGTCAATCAAAATTGGTGGTTTTTCTCCTTCCAACCATTGGGTTAATTCATTTGAATCTATTTCTTTTATTAACATATATAAGTAAGATTATTTTTCAGTGAGTAAATATAGCTTT
>JAUXCJ010000428.1 GCA_030618965.1 Thiomargarita sp. | reverse complement strand
TTAGACGAAGGGGAATTAGAGCAGGTAAAGGATTTATATGGTTTAGATGCCAATCAGGTTCTTGTCGAAATCATGGATACCGAGATTCGCAATGAAAAAGTGCAGGCAAAAATCACAGAACTATTGAATTTGATTCAAGATGGTGAATTGTATGAAGCCAAAGCCTTATTATCTGAATTAGAACAAGAATTGTCTGCCGATGACTTAGAATTAGCTAAGGCTCGCCTGTTAATAAAACGATTAGAGGTGTTGCGTGCGAAAAATCGTTAAAGGAAACGAGCCAACGGAATTAAGCCAGTGGAAACGCCGTCATCCTAATGGGCAATATCAAGACTTGAGCCATATAGAACGCCAAGCCATTTCTGCTAACTGTTTAAAGGAACAATATTATTTGTGTGCTTATTGTTGTCAACGCATTAATGATAAAAACTCGCATAATGAACATATAGAAGCGCAATCTGTTGCACCGAATCAAACGCTTAATTTACTGAATATAGTAGCCAGTTGTAACCAATATAAACAATGTGGTAAAGCGCATGGCTCAAAAACTATACCGCTAACGCCTTTGATGGCTGAATGTGAGACGGAATTAAAATTTTACATCTCTGGCGAAGTCAAAGGTATAACTACACGCGCCACTGATACGATTAAGATATTAAACTTAGGTAAAGGCAACAAGGCATTGATTAATAAACGTAAACAATTGGTTGATGCACTCATTTTTATGCACGGCGAGTATCCAGAAGAACTTCAATTATTAGATGATGATTTATTGCAAATACTGATGGAGGAAATCAACCAACCTCAAGATGGACAATTTCCAGATTTTGCTCCTATTTTACAAAACATATTGCGTCAATTTTTAAAAACGCGATAAATCAATAGTTCGGACAGTTTTTACAAAGTATTTTATTTTTCAATAAAACTTTCTTTGTCATTTGACGAGAGGAGATGTTGGCGCTGTACTGCTACAGATTTCTCCTCTCGTCAAATGACAGTTCAATTTATGAAGGTAAGTATAATCAGATAAATCACTATTCAAATTATTGATGATCTCCGGTACCAATATTGTGCCTAATCCGAATACTATACTCTTTAGGCACCTCATCAGGAACTAGTACAGAAAAGGGTACACTGTGTATACGCTTGGCACGGTCAAATTGATGTTCTAGTGGTAGTGTAAACCGCTTGACAATTTGACCACTGGTATCCACTAATTCAACATCAACATGACCCCGAATGCGTCTGGCTTGATGGGTATGGTGTATGACTCCTCCCATGATCTGCAAACCGTTTTGAACTGGTATCACCTGAATCCCAGCAAGATAAGCACTTGACGACGCAACTGTTTCAACCTGATAACCATTTATAACCAATTGTTTCGATTCATTCATCACCTTTTGTGTATCAGCTATGGAAGAGCTGGCGTAGCCTGATAAAGCCAAGCAAATTGGTAATATAGACATCTTAATGTACTTGTTCATAAATTATATATCCTTGTTTTACTTAACAAATATTTAAGATTCGGCTTGCTCAACAGCAAACCACTTATACAAAGCTGGAATCACTAACAAAGTCAACACCGTTGAAGTAATTAATCCGCCCATCACAACAGTGGCTAATGGGCGTTGCACTTCGCTGCCAGTACCTGTTGAATATAATAAAGGCAACAAACCTAATGCCGTTGTCAATGCTGTCATCAGCACCGGGCGAATCCGTAAACAGGCTCCCTTAATCGCCGCTTCATCTATGGCTAAACCTTCAGAAACCAATTGATTTAAATAAGTTACCAATACCATGCCATTGCCTAAAGCAATCCCAAATAAGGCAATAAAGCCCACCGATGAAGGCACCGATAAATTTTCTCCCGCTAACCACAATGCCACAATGCCGCCTACTAAGGCTAAAGGGATATTGAGCAAAATTAAAATCGCGTTTTTCACCGAGTTGAAACTGGAAAATAATAAGAAAAAAATCATGAGTAAAGTAATAGGTACTACCACCATCAAACGTTTATTCGCCTCTTGTTGTAAACGAAATTGCCCTCCCCACGTCACCAAATAACCAGGGGGCAATGCCACTTGAGCCGCAATCTGCTGTTGTGCCTCTTCGACAAAAGAACCAATGTCTCGTTCTACTACATTCGCTTGGATGGTGATAAAACGCTGATTATTTTCACGAGTGATTTGCCTAGAGCCGATAATTTCTTTAATCTCAACTAATTGACTCAGCGGAACTCTAACCCCAGTCTCAGATTGAATGATAATTTTTTCAATCTTTTCTTTAGTATTGCGGTATTCAAGCGGATAGCGGACTAAAATATCAAAGCGCAAACTGCCTTCAAAAATAAAACCAGCTTCAGTTCCACCAACTGCGGCTTGAATCACAGATTGGACATCTGACACATTTAGCCCATAACGCGCAATAGCTTGTCGATTTACCTTTATCAACAGTTGTGGCGCACCAATTACTTGATCAACTTGCACATCTGCTGCCCCCGCTACCTGTTGCACAACCGCCGCAATTTCATCAGCTTTTTCTTTCAAGCTTGAAAGCGGGGCATCAGCAAATAATTTAATCGCCAGTTCCGCGCGTA
>JAUXCJ010000325.1 GCA_030618965.1 Thiomargarita sp. | reverse complement strand
CTTCCTAAGACCGCTTGGCCTCCGACTTTAAAGAAACGAAAAGCTCCTGTGCTGCCTTCATAATTTGCGCCGCCTCCATACGCTCCTCCTTGTTCACGCAAGGCTCGGTGCAAATAGCCATTTTGCAAAAATGGCCCTAATATCGTCAAAATGGGCGCATCAGGATGTCCGGCTGGTACGGTTGAATAAGCTTTTGCGGAAAAATTCACCTGAGTATGAGTCGCCCATGATTGTTTAATCACCTTATTCACTGGCTCAGGCTTAAAAGCCTCTTGCTCAGAAACCGGTTGCCATTCCAATTTTGCCAAAGCATTCGCAATTTCATCATGATGTTCCGCTTCACTTACCACCAATAATTGGCGTGGTGCTTTTAACAATTGATCACGAATATGCTCCAACTTCGTTGCAAATGCTTGCAACTCTTCCTCATTTTCTAAACTATCATCCAATGCTTTTATAAATTTTATACCCGCCAAACCATGCCAGCGATGGTTATAATCCCCCACTGGACTCAGTCCACTACTACATGCTGACATCACCAAATTATGACCGCGTGATGTCACACTATTATCATTTGAGGCTCGGATTTGGGCAATTAGTTCGCGCAAATGGGGTAATTCATCAAAACGCACTTCTTCTAAAGTTTCCCGCAACACTTCTGCAAGTTTAGACTGATTACGCTCTAAGGCTTTTCCGCCTAAACTGAACACACCACGCACGGTTTGCACTGAGGAAAGATTGCCACGCAGCGATACTTTGGCACTAATTCCACCTGTTACTGCTGCTTGTCGCGCTGCGGTTTGCCGATAATCCTTATCCCCACAACCTAGTTCAGTCATACAATCACAAAATAACGGCAATACGTCCAATAATTCCGGCTCCAAATCGGGCAAATCAATCACAATCGTCTCATACACCATCCCATTAGTACCGCGTGCAAACCAGGTTGTCGGTAAATCTTTAACGCTTTGCACAGTACTTTCTGGAATTTTCAAATCCTCATTTACATCTTCTAAACCAACTTTTGGTAATAATTCTGGATCATCATGTTCCTCTTGCCTAGCCTCTAAAGCGGCAGCTTGTTCAACAACTTTCGCCTTATCCTCATCACTCATCGCCGCTTTCAATGCCTCTAATTTCGCCTTTTCATCAGCCAATTCTTGAGCAGCTAAATTCACATCTGGTGCCATAACCAGACGCACTCGATGCGGATTCTCCAATAATAAACTCCGTACCAAATTCGGTATAAAATCAGGATTTTTAACCTCCTCCCGTAAGGTAGTCAACACCGGATCAATATCTAAAAACGCAACCGCATCTCCACCATGAATCATAGAAGACAAAGCATTAACTAACAAACGCAAACCATAAGGAAAACCATCACCTGTAATTTCTCGCTGACTCAATTCAATTTGATGCAACACCGATTCCACCATCTCAAGCGGAACTCCCTTATCAGCCACCTCATTAAGCACTTTAAAAATCAACTCTTCTACAGCATCAGCTTGTTCCGGATTCGTACCTTCCAAACCACACATAAAAGCACTTTCACGACTATTATCATCAAAACCGCTCAACGGAGATGGAGCCGTACCTAAATCACTGGTTTCCAAAGCATGACGTAACGGAGAGGCACTATTATCAAGCAATACGCCTTCCAATAAACTCGCATTCATCACCTCACGAATATCTGTGCTTTTACCCAATAACCAACTCAATACAACATGGGTTTTATTCTTACTCTTTTCTTGTTTATCAATTGAATAGTATTCAATAGCCTGTTTAGGGCTGTCATAACGCTGCTCATCAGGAATTTGCAAACCCCGACAATCCCGCTTTTCAAAATGCTGCAAAACCCGTTCATCAAATAAAGCCTGATGCCCTGCTGCTGGACGATCTCCATAAGTAAGAAAAATCGCATTAGACGGATGATAATGACTAGCATGAAAAGCTTTCAATTGTGCATTAGTCAAATTCGGAATGTCTTTCGGATCTCCACCACTGTTATAATGATAAGTAATCGTCGGAAACAAATTATGATGCACCGCCTCCCATAAACGCTGCACCGGCGAACTCAACGCCCCCTTCATCTCATTAAACACTACACCCTTATATACCAAAGGCGTACTCTTATCATCGGGCGTTTCAAATTCCACCCTATGCCCTTCTTGAGCAAAATCAAGCTGATGCAAATTCGGATAAAAAGTCGCATCCAAATAAACCTTCAATAAATTATCGAAATCCTTAACATTTTGACTAGCAAAGGGATAAGCAGTCCAATCGCTACTGGTAAACGCATTCATAAAGGTATTCAAAGAACGGCGCAACATCATAAAAAACGGATCACGCACTGGATAACGCTTACTCCCACACAAACTGGTATGCTCAAGAATATGTGCCACACCAGTAGAATCCTGCGGCACAGTTAAAAAGGCCACCAAAAACGCATTATTATTATCATCAGCAGACAAATGTAGATGCCGAGCACCAGTCGCAACGTGTTGATATTCCTCAATACCAATCTTTAAACTAGGAATCCGTGCTTGACGGATAAAACTAAAAGCTGGATGGGACATTAAAATAATTACCTTTAGGAAAAAAGTGAGTATAGAAGAAATAGTATAAACTATAAAATTAGGTATGAAATGAAATTGATTAATTTGTGATAAAAATGTTTGAACTGTGATTTGTGTGATGTGTGA
Organism: Thiomargarita sp.; assembly: GCA_030618965.1. Lineage (GTDB taxonomy): Bacteria > Pseudomonadota > Gammaproteobacteria > Beggiatoales > Beggiatoaceae > JAUXCJ01. The sequence continues at coordinate 554 of JAUXCJ010000325.1, read as the reverse complement.
TAGACTATGATTTGAAAAACAGTAATAAAACTAGACATTAGTTACTAGAAGAACCTTAATGCAAGCGATTGAATTCAACTATTCTGCAACCAAGGTTTTATAAAAATTCCTGAAAATTACAAAGATTGGTATGGGAGTGTCCTTGACAATGTCCTATAGGTAATCGCAAATGAAAAGGTACTTTTAACGACTTTATATGTTATAATAAAAAATTGTTCAAAACAAATCTCATTCACTTGGATCAAAGCGTATATCTTCATTCCAGAATTGATCTTCTTTTTCCTTGATTTTTTTAATAATTTTTACACAAGTTGAAGTTTTAACTTTACTAAACCCTTCTTCTAATTGTGATTTAAGGTTGGATAAAGTAAAATCACAATTTCTAGCTATATGATTTTTAACAATTCCCCAACACAGCTCAATAGGTTGAAGTTCTGGATGATATGGGGGTGTCCTGAGTATTTCATGACCAGATTTTATTGCAATTTCATCGACTTCATATACGGGTAATGGTGCGATTTTTTTTAATGCTATTACCAATTCAGCTTTTAAGG
>JAUXCJ010000290.1 GCA_030618965.1 Thiomargarita sp. | reverse complement strand
TCCTCGAAATGATAAGTCTAATAGTTTTCAACTAGAGTCTTCTAAACTACGTTGTCCAGAGGTTTTGAATCGATTGTTTTTGATTCTAGCTGTTGCGACATTATTTCTAGTTGTACAAGGAACTGAAGTTGTAGCCAAAAATAAACGTCGAATGGTTGACCCACATTGGAAACGAGGTTTAAGTTATTTCAAAATTGGTTGGCGTTGGATTCAACCGGCTCTTTTTAAAGGTTGGCGTATTGTACAGCATTTATTTTTATCTTCATCCTGAACCGGTTGAACCACGTAATTCTTTTCAGCGTCTTTAAAAAACTCAACTCATTGTTTTTGATTCCTATCTTAACCTTTTTTAGAGTTTTGTCAGGCTGTCAGGTAACCTCGCACTCCTTAGTCCAGTTGGAGTGCAAGGTTACCTTGCAACCATCTAACTATTTTGCATTTGCAAGAACGCCCGCCGATAATCAACTGGCATGATTTTGACAAATTTAGGTAAATAATCTTCCCAATTATCAAGAATAAGCCGTGCGCGACTACTATCGGTATAATGCAAGTGTTTCTCAATCAAAGTTTTAAGACGAACAGCATCATGGCGTGTCATATCGTGCATAACATCCACCAAGCCATGCGTTTCTAAGTCGCCACCTTGATGGTAATCCTTTTCCAAGGCGGTATCTTCTTCAATAATCGGTTCTAATTCTACCATCGACAAGTTGCAACGTTTTTCAAAGTCTCCGGCTTCATCTAGGACATAAGCAATGCCTCCGCTCATACCTGCTGCAAAATTACGTCCTGTGGAGCCAAGCACCACGACAATGCCTCCTGTCATGTATTCGCAGCCATGATCGCCTAAGCCTTCAATCACCGCAATCGCACCAGAGTTACGCACAGCAAAGCGTTCTCCCCCAACGCCTCGGAAATAACATTTGCCGCTGATTGCGCCATATAATACGGTATTACCGACGACGATATTTTCTTCCGCAACAATCGGGCATTCTTTAGGCGGATAAATGATTAAACGTCCACCGCTTAAGCCTTTGCCCACGTAGTCATTGGCTTCACCTACTAGTTCAATAGTGACACCATGTGAGACGAATGCTCCGAAACTTTGTCCAGCACAACCCTTGAGTTTAATCTTAATCGTATCTTCTGGCAGTCCTTTATGCCCATAACGTTTGGCGATTTCTCCAGAGAGCATCGCACCAAATGTCCGATTGTAGTTGTAAATCGGCATTTCAATTTGCACCGATTGCCGCTGTTCAAGAGCCGGTTGGGCTTGTTTGATTAGTTCTTGATCAAGAGCTTTGTCTAAACCGTGATCTTGTTTTTCAGAATTATAGGTAGCGACATCTGGAGCTATTTCTGGTTTGTATAAAATCTTTGAAAAGTCAAGTCCTTTGGCTTTCCAGTGTGAAATGGCTTGACGCATGTCGATTTTGTCTGTGCGTCCAATCATTTCGTTGATGGAGCGGAATCCCAGTTTTGCCATTAGTTCTCGCACTTCTTCGGCGATGAACATGAAGTAATTCACCACATGCTCAGCTTTGCCCTTAAAAAGTTTACGCAATTCAGGGTCTTGAGTCGCAATGCCGACCGGACAGGTATTAAGGTGGCATTTACGCATCATAAGGCAGCCTTCTACAATTAGTGCTGCTGTCGCAAATCCGAACTCGTCTGCACCTAACATGGCCGCAATCACAACATCGCGTCCAGTTCGTAAGCCTCCATCAGTTTGGACAGCAATTCGTCCACGTAATTTATTCAGTATTAAAGTTTGATGGGTTTCCGCTAAGCCAATTTCCCAAGGTGAACCGGCGTGTTTTATTGAAGTAATCGGGCTGGCACCAGTACCACCGTCATAGCCTGAAATAGTGACGTGATCAGCATGAGCTTTTGAGACTCCCGCAGCAACGGTTCCCACGCCAATCTCTGACACTAATTTAACGCTAATACGGGCTTGCGGATTGACATTTTTTAAGTCGTGAATCAATTGCGCCAAATCTTCAATTGAATAAATGTCATGGTGAGGTGGTGGAGAAATTAGTCCAACCCCGGGGGTTGAGTGGCGAACTCGCGCAATAGTTTTGTCAACTTTATGTCCGGGCAATTGTCCACCTTCACCTGGTTTCGCTCCTTGCGCCATTTTGATTTGGATGTCATTGGCATTGACCAAATATTCAGTGGTGACTCCAAAGCGTCCAGATGCTACTTGTTTGATCGCGGAACGCTTAGAATCTCCATTCGGCAGCGGCTTAAAGCGTTCAGATTCTTCGCCGCCTTCTCCAGTATTGGATTTACCACCTAAACGATTCATAGCGATGGCTAAGGTAGAATGGGCTTCGTAAGAAATTGAGCCATAAGACATCGCGCCTGTGGCAAAGCGTTTGACAATCTCTGAAGCTGGTTCTACTTCTTCTAAAGGAATTGCGGTTTCAGCAAATTTAAAATTAAACAAGCCGCGCAGAGTTAAGAGCTTTTCAGTTTGTTCATTGATTTCTTTAGCATATTCATCGTATAAAGCCCGATTATTACTGCGCGTAGCATGTTGCAATTTAGAGATAGTTTCGGGTGTCCAAATATGATTTTCACCGCGTACCCGATAAGCATATTCGCCACCAACATCTAGGGCATTGCGATACAATGGCGCATCACCAAAGGCTTGTTTATGTTTCAGCACAGTTTCTTCAGCAATTTCGGCTAAGCCAACCCCAGAAGTTTTACATTGGGTGCCAGTGAAATAGCTATTTAGAAATTGATCGTTTAGTCCAATAGCATCAAAAATCTGGGCTCCACAATAAGATTGATAAGTGGAAATGCCCATTTTTGACATAACTTTTAGTATGCCTTTATTTACCGCTTTTATATAGCGTTTTTGAATTTCTTCTGGAGATAGTTTTAATTGCAAGGCTAACAGTGAATCAAACGCTAAGTAAGGGTTAATAGCTTCCGCCCCATAACCAGCAAGTAAACAAAAATGCTGAACTTCGCGGGCTTCTCCAGTTTCTACGACTAAACCAGATTCCGTGCGTAAGCCTTGCCGAATCAAATGATGATGCACGCTTGAGGTGGCTAATAAAGCCGGAATTGCAATATGATCCGCATCAACACCGCGATCCGACAAGATTAAAATATTATTACCCGCCAATACCGCTTGTTCAGCTTGATTGCTTATGCGCGTCAATGCCGATTCCATTCCAGAGGCACCGAGTTCTGCTGCATAACAAATACTCAGAGTTTTAGTACGGAAAGCACCACCAGTACGCGCCTCAATACGCCGCACTTTTTCTAAATCGGTGTTGGTCAAAATCGGTTGACGTACTTCTAACCTTTTATGTAAATCCGCCTGATTTAAGCCCAATAAGTTCGGACGAGGCCCAATTAGCGATACCAGCGACATGACCAATTCTTCCCGAATCGGATCAATGGGCGGATTAGTAACTTGGGCAAAATTTTGCTTGAAATAATCGTAGAGTAATCTGGGGCGATTGGATAATACTGCTAATGAAGTATCAATTCCCATTGAGCCAATTGGGTCTTGCCCACCTACAACCATTGGTATTAAAAAGAATTTAAAGTCTTCT
>JAUXCJ010000042.1 GCA_030618965.1 Thiomargarita sp. | reverse complement strand
TTTGTCTTCCTAAGACCGCTTGGCCTCCGACTTCACAGTCATGGATGCTGGATTTACCAACTAGCAATCAGCAAGCACGTGACGAATGGCTGGCTTTATTAAAACGTTATCCAGAAAGAGTTCCTTTGTTAGATTTAAGTCATAAAATACGAGATGCACTTCTTACTTATGGTATTTGTCCAGGCGGTTCTACGAATAGTGCGATGACATATTCTGTTGGTCAAAACGGTGGTGAACAAAAATTACCTTGGTTTGACTGTTATAACTGGGCAGAGAATGCCGTTACATCACAGGTAACTCCCACAGCTGAGCAAAATCGCCATATTGAGAAGTTAGGTGCTAAACTTAGTGAAACATTGATATTTTTATTATTTATGAATAAAGCACTAACTTTTGAGGGAATTGGACAAGCTTGGCTTAGTTATAAACCTCAAGGAAAACCATCGGAGAAAATTATACAAGCAACGGATGCTGTGATTCGACAATTAGGTATTCGACACTCGCATATTTATTCTCCTTATTTTAGAGCTGGCAATGAAGAAACTTTGCCTAAATTTGCTCAAGATTATGTTAATAATATTAATCTTGAACCAAAGGAGGTGGTGCAACAATTAATAGAATCAGAAGTATGTATTCCTAATGAATCTTACAAACTAGCACTCCAGCCAAACAAACTTTATCTTGTTCCTCCGCCACGTCACTCTGGGTATTGTTGTCCTCAATGTAGTGCTTTCTTTCTCCATCCTGCTGGTGGGTATTGTTCAGAATGTAGCGATCCACCCATAAAATTAGAATCATGTCAAAACACTCAAGATTTTGATTATTATACATACTTATCAGAAAAGTCTGGTGAAGCTTTCCGTATGAACGCCGAAGAACTCACTGGACAAACAGATCGTGATGATAGAGATAAGCGGCAACGCTGGTTTCAAGACATTTTTATTAATAACGAAATTCCGCGTGTACAAGGGATTGATTTATTAAGTGTTACTACGACTATGGAAGCTGGAGTTGATATTGGTGCATTGATGGCTGTGATGATGGCAAATATGCCGCCACGTCGTTTTAATTATCAACAGCGAGTTGGACGCGCTGGACGACGCTCTGCTGGTGTTGCGCTTGCGGTGACTTTTTGTCGAGGACGCAGCCATGATGATTTCTATTTTCAACGTCCCGAAAGTATTACTGGTGATTCTCCACCACCGCCTTATGTTGATATGAGGAGCGAACCGATTTTTAAACGTGTTTTTATCAAAGAAGTGTTGAGACGTGCCTTTATAGAAAGCGACATTCAGTTAGACAATGCAGCTGATAATGTACATGGAGAATTTGGTGCTGTGGCTAAATGGCAAGATTATGAGTCAGCTATTACAACTTGGTTAGAAGAACCTGAAAATGAACCAGCGATTAAACAGATATTGAAGACATTAAGGTTTCAGAGCAGCATAACAACAAGTGATGCCAAAATGATTGGCTATTTACGCTATGATTTAGTACCTGAAATTCGGGAGATTGTGAATGATGAAAGTTATACTCAAGATGCTCTCAGTGAACGTTTAGCTAATGCTGGACTCTTACCAATGTTTGGTTTTCCGACACGGGAACGTTCTCTTTATACTCGTTGGCCTACTTCAGGTAATCATTGGCCTCCCAAACATGGCGTGATAAGCAGAAATCTGGATTTGGCACTTAGCCAATTTGCCCCTGGTTCGCAAACAGTTAAGGATAAAGCTGTACATACGGCTTGTGGTGTTGTTGATTTATATCATTTAGGCAGTCAAGTCAAAACTGGCTCAGGCTTTGTGCCGCCATTGCCACAGAGTAATTCTCAATCTTTGGGTTTATGTAGTAACTGTCAAGCGGTTGTTTATCCACATACGCCATTGGAGCAAACTTTATCTCAAGAACTACCAGTAGATAATTGTCCTGTTTGCAAACAAAAGGCTCTTCGTTGTTTGGATGCGAGAGAACCGAAAGGATTTTTCACGGATTTAAAACCAGAAGATTATGATGGACAGTTTGAATGGCAACCCTATTCAACTCGCCCTTCTTTGGGTATAGCCGAATGTCAAGATTATGAACATATTGGTAATGCTAATATTGCTGCTTGGAATGATCAGATTATTGCTGTTAATGATAATGGTGGCGTGGGTGGCTTTGATTTTGAGAAATATAGTCAAAGTAAGCCAGGTGCGTATGCAGTTAAAGTAGGAAAAGACGACATTAGAACTCATCGAGTTGCGTTACTATCAAGGCGGAAAACGGATATTTTATTGGTGAATGTCAAAAACTGGCCTCAAGGTGTATTTGCCGATCCAACTACGGTTGAGGGACGAGCGGCTTGGTATTCTTTTGCGTTTTGGTTACGAATAGCGGCAGGGGCTTTGCTTGATATTGATGCCTTAGAATTGCAAACAGGTTTTCGCTCTTTGTCAGGAGAATCACAGCCTGTTGGTGAAGCTTTTCTTTCGGATCAGTTAGAAAATGGGGCTGGATATTGTCAATTTTTAGCACAACCTGAAGAATTTCAGAAATTGATGGAACAAGCAAATCCTTCTAATCAGAATAGTATTGCTCAAAAATGGCTGGCAGAACATGGTAATAATTGTGATACTTCTTGTAATTTATGTTTGCGAGATTACCAAAGTCTTGCTTATCATGGATTATTAGATTGGCGATTAGCTTTAGATATGGCACATTTGCTTATGTCAGATTCTGCTGTGATTAATCTCCATTCTTCTTGGAAAAACCTAGATGCTCGTATTTCTGTCACATTACAACGTCTTGGCTATAACTCGCCTATAACATTTGGCACACTTACGGGTTATGTTCACACAAATTCTATGCGTCATATTATCCAGATTGTGCGACATCCGTTATGGCAAGATGAACATCCAGAATGGCTTGAAGCTGAGAGGATAGCAAAAGCGCAGTATCCTGATTATGAGGTTCAAGCAGCGAATCCTTTTATTATTCTCAGACGACCGGGGGATTATGTTTGATATAACAAATAAATCCTCAAACATATCATAGAAGATGAATATGCCATACGATCATCTGTTGATTACCTGATTCATCTAACCAAAAATAGTTATTTCTGGACATGAATTGGCAAGATCATCATAAAATTATAAGAATATGAGCAAAACACTCCTCGCAATGAGCTTATTTGCTGGGGCTGGTGGTTGTTCTCTAGGCTTTAAAAAAGCCGGTTATGACATCCTCTATGCTCTAGAATTAAATCTAACTGCAATACAAACTTACCAAACTAATTTTACTCAGACAATCTGTCTCCAAGCCGATCTGCGAGATTTCGATTTTCGCAAATGGCTAAAACAATGGGCATTAGCTCCCAGCGAAATATTGAAGACTATCGTATATCCTTAATTGTGTTTGATTTTCAAACAGAGGAGATTATAAAATGGATAGCTTAAATAACTCTCGTCAACTCGTTCGAGAAATACTTCTTGAACAAACTAAAATTCCTTATGCACACGGAAACATTCAATTTGAAACCGTGTTTGATACTGAATCAGATCGTTACTTGCTGATGATTTTGGGGCGAGATCACGAACAACGTCGTGTTCACGGCTGTTTAGTACATATTGGTATTATCAAAGATAAGTTTTGGATTCAACGTGATGGTACAGAAACAGGCATTGCTAATGAACTCCTTAATGCTGGCGTACCAAAAGGGCAAATTGTATTAGGCTTTCGTTCTCCAGAAATGAGAAAAATGAGCGAATTGGTCGTTTCATAGTGTCGTTCGTGTTCCGCACTTGGTGGGGATATTCCTCGTTCCCAGACGAATTACAGACGAATTAAAGGCGAATTAATTAAAATTAAACTGATTATAACAGTTTTGGGGGAGAACGGTTTTAGCCGTCACAGCAGATTAGGATTTTCGAGAGCGGGGCTTAATTGAAAATGGTTAGCTCACTTAAAGGAGTTAATTCTTATTATCAAGGATTTTGCGCTTAATTAACTGATTTATATTGTAATGGTTAGTACAGTTTTTATAATTTGTTGTTATTAATGTATTTTTTTTAATAGCAAAATTATAGATTAAATTTCAATTAGTTAAAATTTCAAGTGAGCTTAAATTTCAAAAACTGTCAGAACTTTTTTGCACATAGCAATATCAAAGACTTACAAAAAATTGGCTCACATAAAATCAATGAGTTACAGAGTTTTCCGGAGTTTTCAAAGGAACTAGCAAGTATTTGGCAAACTAAGAATAACCTCTAGCCCCCCGCCACCACGATTATGCAAAATTATATCCCCCCCGTGAGCACGAGCAATATTTCTCGCTATGCTCAATCCTAAACCCGTGCCACCCGTCGCACGGCTGCGTGACCTTTCCAAACGATAAAAAGGTTCAAACACCGTTTCTAAAGCATCTTCTGGAATCCCCGGACCCTCATCTGTGATGATAATTTGCAATTGTTCTGGCTGTTTTCTGAGGGTGACTGTGACTTGTTCGCCATACTTATGCGCGTTGTCGATGAGATTAACTAGGCAACGCTTGAGAGATTGGGGACGCGCCGGATAGGGCTGTGGCGTGTCGCCCTTAATCGTCACTGATACCCCCATATCTTCATAATCTGCTTGTAAACTATCCAGCAGAGCACCAACATCTAACAGTTGGATATGTTCTTGATTTTCTAATCCCCGCATAAAATCTAAAGTGGCCGTTGTCATGGATTGCATTTCATCCAAGTCTTTGAGAAAGCTGTTGCGGATATGCTGATCATCTAATTGTTCAACCCGCAGCCGTAAACGTGTAATAGGTGTTTTTAAATCATGGGAAACGGCAATGAGAATGCGGGCACGATCTTCTAAATAGCGTGTCAATCGCGTCTGCATGGTGTTAAAAGCGTGCGCTGCACGTCGCACTTCCGTTGGTCCATTTTCAGGGAGCGGTGAATAGTGGATATCTCGCCCCAAATGTTCGGCGGCTTCTGCCAAAATGCCTAAAGGGCGCGTGAGCCAGCGCACCGCCAACAGGGACAGAGTCAGCACGGTGAACAACAAAACGATTAAAATTATTAGTAAACGCCAAGGGGTGGCTATGCCTTTTTTAGTAGGGTGGATGTGTTCAAAGCCAACCCAATGACCATCCTGTAGTTGTATTTTAGCGAAAAAAGGTGGAAGCAAGGGCGTTTTTAAGCCGGCTAGGCGAGTAGGCGATGCCTCAATTTCAACAATACATAAAGGTCGCTCAGTTCCTAAACGATGGTGCAGAATCGTCAGAATGGAGGCGAAAATAGGTGATTGAGCCGCATCTGGCACACAGTCAGTCGTACCCAACGCCACCCGTAAACGCCCAGTACTGAGTACTGCAAGGAGTTGCTCTCGTTGTTCTTTGTCTGTCAAAGAATCCAGTACTTGTACAGTTTTAACCATACGCTGAGCAAAATGCTTTTCTCGGATTTTAGACATTTGCCATTGCCGATCATTGAACAGAATAAGGGTGCTAAGCAGTTGCGCCAATAGCAAACCAATGAGTAGCACTATGACTAAGCGACCAAATAGGGAAGATGGTAATAGGTGCATAAGCTCAAGCTCCTTTTTTTACCTCAGCAGCCAAGATGTAACCAGCCCCCCACGCCGTTTGAATGATAAGCGGTTCTCTGGCATTTTCCCCCAAGTGACGGCGCAAACGCCCTACTAACACATCAATGCTACGGTCAAAAGGTAACGCTTCTTTACCCTGAGTCAATTCTAACAATTGATCCCGTGTTAACACCCGTTTGGGATGTTCTAAAAATACCCGCAATAAGCGAAATTCGCCTGCACTTAAGGGTACAACAACTTTTGCAGGCGATATTAAATGACGAGTGGTCAAATCCAACGTCCAACCAGCAAAAATCAATTTTGACACTGTTTCCGTCTCTGCGCTGGTGTTGGGGAAACTTCGAGTACGACGCAGTATCACCTTTACTCGTGCCAGCAATTCACGCGGGTTAAAAGGTTTGGGGAGATAATCGTCCGCGCCCATTTCCAAACCAATAATGCGATCTGTCTCTTCTCCCAAAGCACTGAGAATGAGGATAGGTATATTGAAACGGGCGCGTAGGTTGCGGCACAGTTCTAATCCATCTTCTCCCTGCAACATCAAATCTAATACAACGAGATTGATTTGTTTTTCATCAAGTGCCCGCCATAAGCCTTTGCCATTGCTCACAGCCGTCGCCCTAAAACCGTTTTTTCCCAAATAGTCCCGCAATAGGTGGCAAATTTCTGGATCATCGTCAACGATGAGGATGTGATCAAGTCGGTTTTTCATAAAAAAAAGTGAAGTGGCTAATAAAACATTTTATCGAAAATAAATATTTGAAAATAAAAGTATTTTTATCAATGGTGCCTGAAATTGTAACCGAATGTAAACAACGAGTGACTGGAGAAATTCTCTTACAAAAAAGCCTATATCAGACACATTCTGTTTACAAAGTTTTGTTTTAATATTCACAAGCCTAATGAACTTCAAAACGGTGATAATTCTACCATAATATTTTTTCTGAAACTCATAATTCAATTATGACAACAAAATACAGAGGTAAGACAATGAGTAATTTGAGCAAAGTAATTCCATTAGGACTAGCGATAGCTTTTGGTGCGACTATTACCGCACAGTCCCAAGAAATCCCAGTACGCGGTCCGATTCCTTTTGCAGCCTATGATCAAGACGGTAACAATCTTATCAGTGAAAAGGAATTTTACGCAGTACGGGGAGGACGCATGGCAAAACGTGCGGCTGAAGGTAGGCTAATGCGCGGTGCAGCTTCAGCCCCAGCTTTTTCTCAGTTAGACACCAATCATGATGGGCAACTGACTGTTAATGAATTGACTGCTGGGCAAAAAGCCCAAATGCAAAAACGTCGCAGTATGGGAATGGGGCAAGGTCGTGGAATGGGGCAAGGTCGTGGAATGGGAAGAAATCTGCCCGCCTTCTCCGATTGTGACTTAAATGGAGATGGAAAGATTGTCGAAACAGAATTTTATCAAGCACGAAACCAAAGGATAGCTGAACGGGCCAAACAAGGTTATCAAATGAGAAACCTTGGTAATGCACCTTCATTTGCTGACCTTGATACCAATAGAGATGGACAAATCAGCTCAGAAGAGTTCACTAGACATCAGTTTCAGCGTCGCCAGCAAAGAAATAGATTTGTCCCTAAATAACTCATAGCTACGGGGTATCCCAAACCCCGTAGTTCTCATCAGATAGTAACAGATTTTTAGGAGCGGCAAAGCCATTAGTAACTTTCACGCTTAACAATAAAAATAATAAACGTCTATGAATCGACAAATTCATAATTTTTTTGGTACCATGTATATTTAACAAGGTCACAAACTAAACTTTGTTGTCATTTCGACGAAAAGAGAAATGACAAAAGTTCAAATTGTGAACGTGCTAAGTATAACCAATGCCACGCACCGTGTGAATCAGTTTTTTACCGAGTTTGGGGACGCAAACTACGTTTGCAAAAGTATCTCAATAATATCATTCAAAGTATTAAAAGTAGTTTTGAGATTCCGTCTTGAAGTTTTTTTATTTGGATTAGCGTGAGCAACCCAATTACGATAAGTGTAAATGTTATTGGCGTGATCAATCATTGGTTTGAGTGTGGG
>JAUXCJ010000090.1 GCA_030618965.1 Thiomargarita sp. | reverse complement strand
CTTTGAACTTGACTGCATTTAAATTTTTCATGATAAAAATATTAAGATTTAATTAATTGATTGAGATTACTAGCTAAGCACCATCTTGAATAATTTCTTTTTTCGAAATTGACTAGACATTTGCTGCCACTTATAGCCAACACTGTACCTGTTGAATAAACACCTACACGACTAGAATACTGTAAACATACGCGAGAACCTACATTAAAATTTTTCATGATAATAATTTATTGATTTAAAAAAAAACTTGTATGAGCCCAGCCCCTTGAAAGACTGAGCCCTACTTGAATAATAAATAAGCTTATAGAGATTCTCTATTGAATTGCGAAAACCAATAGCCTAACTCGAATAATTGCTGATAGTGCGTGACTGTAAAAATATACGCAACTAAAGGCCCCGAAACCTGACGAGTTTTTTTTGCGCTGATACCACACTTTAAAAAAGCTGCCAACAAAATAGGCTCTTTTGCTGATTTGACGGAAATACTATTCTTTGCTGCCATAACTAATTTTTATTAAAAGTTGGAGAGTAAGCCCCGAATTCGAAACCTAGCTGATATAAATTGATTGAACTATGAGAACCTACCTGGACTGAACTAAAACCACCAGGAGACTGCTTGATATTAAAAATATGACAATTGCAAACTGAACAAATAGAACGAAATAACTTAAATTCTGAATTATGGACCGAAATTGTAATTTCTTGCATTTTTGAAAGTATAAGTGACTAAAGTACTAAGTTAACGAAAATGACCGTTTTTATCAAATACTTAATTTCTATTGTTTTTTTAATGTTATAGATAAAATTGAAGAGGCTACGCCTGGACTACGCCTTAAGAGCTAATTTAAAGCAAGCTTAATTTTTCCCCAAAAAAGTGAATAAATGAAAAAGGGCAAAGAGGAGCGTAGTGACGAGCTTTTTGGAGCTGAAAATAAATTATAGCCCTTTTTTATTTATTTGCTTTTTAACTATTAAATCAGTTTTTGCTAAACAAATAATGCAAATCAAGTGCAACGAACCAAAATGATTGTAAAGAGCTAAAATGAAATTAGAGGCGGAGCTTTCTTTTTCCATGGCGCATGACATTTACCGTCACTTGCATGCTGTGAATAAAAGAAACGCGAAACGCGTTTTTTTTAGACATGGCATGCAAGAGATAGGTAAGTGGCGTGCGAACAACGAAACACAACTCTATCAAGATTTATAAAGAATTCAAATAATTCGAGTTGCCGACACTGCTGGACTGAGTTTACGAGGGAAGCTGTGTGTAGTTAGGAAAATGAAACTTTTCTTTTCTGAGCACAGCGAAGTTTTATCATGTGCCAATTTTTGTGTTTTTAGCTAGTGTGTAGGATTGGCACGCCTTGTTGTAGAGTTCCGATATTCAGACAATTGTGTGTTGCAGGATACTTTTTGACTAAGTGCAGGATTTTGGAGCTTAGGTGATTTTAACGGACTGAGCTTGCGAGGGAGTACAAAATTAACTAAGTGAAGAAAATACAAGCTTAGGCAAAAAGAAAAACCAAACTGTTAAGTCTGGCTCTTTTTTAGTGAAATCTTGATCTGTTTATTCTCAACACTAATCTTATCAAAGTCATCATAAACCGTGATTCTCTTAATTGTCAACCTTAGCGGCTTTAAACTAAATTCAATCTGTTTAATAACTCTCTTAACCTTAGCATTCTTGATCAAGTCTTTTTGTCTGTGTGAAGATTCCATAAAGTCAATAATAATTCCTGTTTTGAAAAAATTCTTAAAGCGAGTGACCCATGATAGTATTAGTTTCCAATACATAGCTAGATAAGTTTTAAATAATTTGTAGAAGTGATTTTATATAAAGTTTTGTTCGTGTTTCTAATTTTAATCCCTTTTCATACTTCAATAGAAATTTCCTTGCTCCAACTTCTTTAATATAAATCTCGACCTTCCTAGCTTCTTTCCTATTATCCAACTGATATAAAAACACTATTTCCTTTTGCTTAAACTTTTTTGTATAGCCTGTTTTAGTATTTCTATGTTCTTTAATCCTTCGCTCCATATTATTTGTCAGTCCTGTATAAAACATCTTCTTATCACATCTCAATACATACACATAACAAGTAATTCCATCATAACTAAGATTCAATTTCATCATGGCCGCTATTTAAATAATAAGTAATTCTATCATAACAATCTCAATTTTTCTGCTCTTAAGCTGCTTTTAATCTGTTTTTAATCTGATCTTAATCGGCTCTTAATTGTCTCACGAGTTGTTTAAATTTTGTTCACGACTTGCCTTTGATTTGTTTTATTCATGCCTTACTATTATTCAACATGTGTTTTGATTTTGTCCTGATCGTAAAAGCTTTAGTCTTGTTGTATTACTGGCGACTTTCTTTTACAGTATGGCTGCCTTGTTATAAATATACATGTGAATTACTCAATCACATACTTGGTGCCATCCCAAACAAATTTCGAAATTGTTGTGTAGGCCAGACTAGATATGCCTGAACTTTTTGAAATAAAACGAATATATACAGCTAAATAAAAACTTTTAGTTCCTAAGTTTGGCGGAAATGTTTCATTATAATAAGGGATCCACCATGTTGGATCAGAAACCCTTAAAAAAGCCCTAGTCCCATCTGTCGCAATTGGTGCTTTCCTTACTAATCGAGTTTTATTAAAATCAAATTTACTAGCTGAATTTAAAACAAATGAAGCATAGAATAACAGACCATACTTATCTCCTGGGAATGTTTCATTATATGAAGCATCTAAAATATTTTGATTCCAACTTAAATATATACCTAAAATAGGATTAACAATTTCATAAATCGGCGGAGCTGATAAAATAGGTTGACTAATTAACAATCTATTTTCATTAATTGTTAGAAACCATTGGTAACCTGTCAATTTCTTTTCTTGACCATCTAAACCGATTTTATTATTAATGGCTGCAAAGTCATTCCATAAAACCTTGTTGATTAATGTTAACAAGTTCCAAGCGGCTTGGACTTGCTTTAATCTTGGTTGCTGATCTCTTTGTTTTTGGGTATTGGTTTTTGTTTTACGAGGTTTCAATCTTGCAATTGTGCCTGATCCGTTCTTTTGGAAAGTCATCCCACCAATAGAACCTTTGATATCTGTGATTATAGGACCATATATAATTCGTGCCATAGCTTAAGATTTTAAGTGTTTATGCTAATGTTTTTTCTTCAAAATGTGGCTTGCTTGTCCAACCTGAATTGGTGGAGAATCCAATTGATTTGATTAAAACTTTTTCGCCTGACTTTGGTAATCTTTTGAATAATTCCAAATATAAAGCTGTTATATCTGTTAATTCCAAAGGGTTTGCTTGACTTAATAAGAATCTCACTTCTGATTTTGCAATGCTGGAACTTTGTCTAAATGGCTTTGATATATAAACAGCTACATTATCAATATCATCCTCAGGAGTTATTGCAAGGCTAATAGTTAATTGATTTGGTATTGGTAAAGTCAAATTAGTACTTACTAAATCAACTGAACTAATTCCGAATGTTGTTGTTTCCAAAATATCATAATCCCCTTGGAATCTTACTGTATTGTGCTGCATGAATACCTCATAAGCTGTCAATATCTTAGTTGAATTAAATTTCGTTTTCTTTTGATAGAAACTTGCAAATGATTTCCAAGTGTCACGAGCTGATGTTGATAAATGTTGCCATGCTGCCTTGACTGTGCTTAGTCTGTTTCTTGCTGCAACTTGCTTTGTTGTGTTTTGATTTCTTGGAACTACTTTTTCCCTTAAAATAATGCCTGATTTGCCTCCTTGAAATACAGCGTTACCAAGTTTACCATTAATACTTGAAATAAGCGGACTTAATTTAATTCGTGCCATAATATGAAGTTTTAAATATTTGTAAACTATTTCCTTATTTTCTCTAAATATACATTTTTTAAAATTAAGGGTAAAAAAAAAGCCCACGTTGACCAGACGTGAGCTTTTTAAAATTATGAGTGAATCAGATTAAACCTGATCGATAGTAATTGTAGAACCTATTGTCCTCTGTGAAGCGATACCAGTACTAGTAGAAATTAAATAAATCTCAACAAATACTTTTTGACCTTCTAAAGGCAAAGCACCGAATTTCGCTTGATATGCTGCTGCAACATCATAAGGAGCGGCTGAACCTGCATCGGCAATGTCGATTACTCTAAATTCAGACTTAACAAATTTCTTACCAGCAGATTGTGGGGAAGTCATTCTAACTACACCTTTTGCTCCAACTGGAACAGCAAAATCGGGGGAAATGGTTAATACACCACCTTGAACATTAGAAACAACTGAAACAGTTGTAGGACCTGCAAAGCTTTCAGCCACAGGAGGAGTATCTAAAGTTGTTTCACCAATTAACAACAAGTTGTTATTTAAACGAGAGAAAACATTGATACCTGACAATTTGATTTTGT
Source organism: Thiomargarita sp. (assembly GCA_030618965.1). GTDB lineage: Bacteria > Pseudomonadota > Gammaproteobacteria > Beggiatoales > Beggiatoaceae > JAUXCJ01. Next base: position 1,431 of record JAUXCJ010000090.1, on the reverse strand, counting down.
CACCGAAAATGTTTTTCGAGTTAAAATCAACCGAATTTTGATTCCAAGCATCTCTTTGATCTTGTGTGATTCCGCCCCATGCCTTAGCATTTGCACCCAAACGAGCACGAGCTGCAATCTGATCAACTGTTTTAGGATTAACAGGTGTTACTTTTGTGCGAAGATATGCACCACTTGAATTTCTTGCTGCGACGTGTCCGCCAACTTTACCCGAACCTGCAACGACTAATGCACCCCATTTGATTTTCATAGCTTAGTTTATTAATGAGAAAAAGAACTGTTTTTTATTATTACTTGTAAATTAAGTCATTTTTCGTTAATAAACAAAATCAGACAAAAGCAGGTGCATATCCCGATATTTGTAATTTCATCTGTTTTATGTAATCTTCGAACACTTTTGACATATGACCGAAAGTTTTTCCACGCCATTCTAAAAAATCAGCTCTTAGTGTACAAAAATATTCGCCCTCATGAACTTTATCGCAATAATAATCTTGTAAACTTCTTAAGTCGTCATTAATTCTTGAATCTCTAACTATAACCAAATTCTTAATTCTTGATAGTGATTGAGACAAACCCCAGGACTTACCAGTCACTAATTTCTCCTCATATTCAACGGCAATTTTGCAAGATGTAAAATCGAAATTATCGTTTTCCCTACGTGGGGAAAACGATACATTTTTATTGCAATTTATAACTTTTGCTTTTGGATTTTTGGAACAATATTTTCCTATGTAGTTGGCTAGATTCCTAACCTTTGTGACTGAATGAATATCGGTTGAATTTGGATTGATCCAATTGCAAGCCATACCTTCGTGATAAGCTTTCTTTTGCTTTGCATAGCTCCACTTTTTACCAAACTCTTTTCTGAATTTAAAACCGTCTTTGTGGAATTTTACTTGCTCAACTGCATACTGATCTACGTAACCAAGTTTGTTTTGGATCCTATTCCAAACTTTTCGAAGTCTATCGTATTGTATGAATTTATCTACGACAATATGAAAGTGAATATTGCCGTTCATTTGTTTTTCGGCACGCCAAACATATTTGTCAACGCCCCACTTCTTACGGGCTTCGATTAGAAACTGATTAAGCAACTCAGACTTAATTTCGTTATCTGAATGTACTTGCTTACTTGCTAGGGTAAGTGTGATAAATGAAATTTTGAATTTGAACTTTTTCTTTGTTGAAGGAGAAAAAACAGTTTTGTTTTCCGAAAGCATAAGCAACCAATCAATTGCCTTTAACATTCTACGTTTTGCTTTCCGTGATATTATCCCTGAGTGCTCTCTGAATATTGGGGGTTTGTTTCCTAATAATTTGTCTTGTTCTTCTTTTGTTAAGGATTCCCATCTTTCGTCGTATTTCTGACGTTTTGGTTCCAATCGGCCGAATGTTGTTATTCGGCTGGGGCTGATACTTACATATTCT
>JAUXCJ010000355.1 GCA_030618965.1 Thiomargarita sp. | reverse complement strand
TTGTTATAATAATTTTTTATCTATTATAACCAGCACAGTAAATTAATAGGGCAACAAAATTATGTTATATTTCCAAAAAAAGCCAAATATGAAAAAACGCTTAATAAATTTTATACTGGTTTTTTTCAGCATTTTTAGTCTCAATGCGCTGGCTCAATCCAGAGGGCTTATTTTCGATGATGTAGCCTATGACAAGGTATTATTAAAAGCCTCTCTAACACGCAGTTTGTATGATAGAGTGCCGCCACAGGCTTCACTAAAAAAATACAGCCCTACCCCAAAAAGCCAAGGTAAATACGGCACTTGCGTTGGGTGGGCAACCGCATACTCTGCACGTACCATCGCAATGGCTCAATACAATGGATGGACAAATAAGTCCACAATCACCAATAACGCTTTTTCCCCTGGTTTTATTTACCGTCTCATCAAAGCCGATTATTATTGCAAAAGCGGTTCATCTATTTACTCTGCACTTAGAATAATGAAGCGTTTGGGCGTTCCCAAATATAGCCAGTTCAGTCAATCCTGTCCTAATAGGATTCCTAACCAAATTTATACCAAAGCTTCACCCTATAAAATCCAAGATTTTGTTAGACTGTTTAATCGAAAAGATGGGAATATTCAAAAAATTAATCGCGTCCGAAAAAGCATATCGGAAGGTAAACCCGTAATTATCGGTATGAATACCCCTAAATCCTTTGACAAGGTTCGTGGAAAACTTTGGGAACCAAAAGCAAATGAAAGTCCCTGGGTTTCTTACGGAGGACATGCCATGACAATCATTGCTTATGACAATCATAAATATGGTGGAGCTTTTGAACTACAAAACAGTTGGGGAACATGGTGGGGTAATGGTGGCTATGCTTGGATTAAATATCAAGATTTTGCCAATTTCACCAAATATGCTTTTGAGTTAATAGATAAACCAAAACCAAAGCCATCTGATATATCTGACTTATCAGGTAAAATGAGATTTATATTAGATAATGGCGATCAAATGGAAGCCGATTTGGTGAATGGCACTTATCGAATGAGACGCTCATACGCTTCTCGCACTCGATTCCGTTTGTATCTTTCTAATAACGAACCAGCTTATGTGTATGCTTTTGGTTCAGATATGACTGGTAAAGTCTATCCCATTTTTCCACACCAACCAGGTATTAGTCCGGCACTGACTTATAAACGCAATGAAGTACCGATTCCTGATGAAAATCACTACATTGTTATGGATAATACAGTGGGGCGTGATTTTTTCTGTGTCTTATATTCCAAAGAGCCATTGGATATAGACGCGATACACAGACATGTAGAACAAACACCAGGCAGCTTCGTCGAAAAAGTTATAAAAACTCTTGCTAATCAGGTAGTTGATTCACAACATATTCAATATTCCAATTATGGCATTGGATTTTCAGCAATGAGTCATGGTAAAACGGTTGTGCCATTATTTGTAGAAATGGAGCATACATGGTAAGTAAATCAGGGCAACTGCAATATGTGCCTTTTCTGGCTGTAAGTAAGTTTTAGCAACTCGTTGCAAGTCTTTTATTGTCACCTGTAAAACTTGATGACGGAATCTGCTTCACTTATAATAAGAAAAATCACAATCAATAATATACCCACGTTAGTAAAACCTCCGAGGTTTGTGTATGGGTATATTATTTCTTTGGAAGTCCCTTAAATAATCGTTCCCAAAAAGTCCAGCACTTTCAAGATTTGGAGTTCAAGGTAACCTTGAACTCCAAACGAAATAAGCGAAACTAAGTAAACAAAATACTATTCGTAATGATGTCCTCAACTCTGTTTATCATCACTTTTCGTTTCAGTTCAATATCATCAAATAATTTTCCCCATGTTGGATCATTTTTGAACTCACCAAACCATTGCCAAGGTGTCTCAGATTGGATATCATCGGATTTCGGTTTTGGTGCTATAGCGGATTAGGTGTCTTCTGTAACAAGCCTGAGCTTTGGGAACAAAAATCCGAATTCAAATATCCAAGTAAATTGCCATAGCTATGAAAAAACTTATAAAAACAATCGCAAAAAATACATAGCTACCTTTTTTAGTTAAAGCTTTTGCCAAAATATCGTTATGTAATTGATGGATAGAAACTGCAAGAATCGTTAAACCACTGATAAAAATATAAAGTTCGCTGTCTTCAAGCAATTTCTCAAATTCTGGAATCACTGTCCCTGCCATTAAGCAAAGCCCAGACATAATGCCCGTGGATAACAGCATGGTATTAACCAAGTTTGAATGGTTAAAGGGCTTTTCGTGTTTGAGGCAATCAAACAGGTGAATAATAATGATTGTTATCCCTAATACAACAACTGAGATAAACAAAGCCTTATCCAAAATTTACTCCTTAGAAATAATAGCATTAGCAACAATTATCCCTACTATTGCACCAATTACAGTTCCCCAAACTCCAGCTATTGCTGCACCTAACATCGCACCTCCTGCAATACTACCAATGTACCTTTCCGCTGGAGAAATACTTCCTACTTTGGAGTTTTTCATAAATTTTCTCCTATTTTATCATCGTGCAAGGTAACCTTGCACTCCTATGTTGAATAGTTGCTATTTCAAACACTAAATCTTTCCAATCCCAACTTATCCGACAAACCATCCAAGGTTTCGGCATTACTCAACACCGCAATATGCGCCTTTTCTGGCTGTAAGTAAGTTTTAGCAACTCGTTGCAAGTCTGCTATTGTCACCTGTAGAACTTGATGGCGGAAGGCGCGTCGTTGTGTCGCTGTTCTTCCATGTAAGTTATTGAAAAATGCACTTATTGCTTCTCCAGCAGGTGATCCAGGGCGGTCAATGCGACTCACTACGCCAAGAATTGCTTCTTCTAAAGCGCGTGGTTCATGATCGGTTTCTTGTAACCATTTCAAAGATTTATCAAAGTCTTCTAAGGTTTCCATTAAACGAGGATCACGATAACTAAAGAAACGAAATGCCCCTGTGCTGCCTTCATAATTTGCGCCGCCTCCATACGCGCCTCCTTGTTCACGCAAGGCACGGTGCAAATA
>JAUXCJ010000176.1 GCA_030618965.1 Thiomargarita sp. | reverse complement strand
CATTAAAATATAGTATTTTGCCACAGCATTTATCCGAAAGGGAACTGACTGGTGGTAATGGTTTGATAGCTATGGGAACATTTTTGGCTATTTTGCTCGGTACTATTTTGGGTGGTGTATTAATTTCAATCGAAGAATTTGGCCCTTTTATCATTGCTTGCTTGGTTGTGGTATTTGCAACTATGGGATTTTTGAGCAGTCGGTTTATTCCTGAAGCGGCAGCGGCTGATCCTGAACTCAAAATTAATTGGAATCTCGCTAGTCAAACAGTCAGAATCATGCAGTACGCTATGGAGAATCGCAGTGTTTTTATAGGCGTGATTGCGATTTCTTGGTTTTGGTTGCTGGGCGCGACGTATTTATCACAAGTACCAGCTTATAGTAAAGACATTCTCGGCAGCAATAATGAGGTTGTTACTTTATTATTAACCATGTTTTCTGTTGGTATCGGGATAGGTTCAGTGATGTGTGAAAAATTGTCGAAGGGGCATATTGAACTGGGATTAGTACCCTTGGGCGCGATTGGTTTGACAGTATTTTCGATTGATCTCTATTTTGCTAGTGAATACTTTGTCAGCCTATCCTTGCCTGCTGGAGAAATGAATTTTTCACAATTTATGTCTATTTCTGGTAGCTGGAGAGTATTAATAGATTTAGTTTTAATTGGTTTATTTGGCGGATTTTATACTGTGCCACTCAGCGCGATGGTGCAAAAACGTAGTAATCCTCATCATCGTGCTAGAGTGATTGCGGCGAATAATATCCTCAGTGCGTTATTTATGGTGATTTCAGCCATCGGTACTGTGGGATTGCTACAGGCAGGATTGAGTATTTCTCAAATTTTTTTGGGTTTAGGACTATTGAATGTCGTGGTGGTGGGTATTTTGTTTATATTGTTGCCGGAATTTTTACAACGGTTTGTGGTGTGGGTGGGGTTGAAGTAGGAATAGACCTCCGAGGTTTTAAAAACCTCGGAGGTCTGATTTTAAGGATTTAGGGGAGTGTTAATTTTTTGGATTAATTTCCTCTTCTTTCTTTTCTTCAGTTTCAAACAGTTCCTCTTGTGCATTGGCCATTAGTTCAGTTAATGGCGGTAAGCCGTTGAGATTCTTTAAATTAAAATAGTTTAAAAATTCTCGGCTGGTACCGTAGAGTGCTGGCTTTCCCGGGGTGTCACGATGAGCTAGTACTCGTATCCATTTGTAATCATGCAATTTTCTTATAATATCAGAACTGACACTAATGCCACGTATATTTTCAATTTCGCCGCGTGTAATTGGTTGGCGGTAGGCAATAATAGCGAGTGTTTCAAGTAATGCGCGTGAATAACGGGGAGAGCGTTCTGGTTGTAGTCCTTTGAGCCAAGGTGTTAAATTTTGTTTAGTTTGAAAGCGATAACCGCTGGCTACTTCTACCAGTTCTATGCCACGTTCTGCATATTCTTCGCGCAATTCCCGTAAAACAGTTCGCACGACAGAACGTTCTGGTTGGGAAGTTTCTGCGAAGATGGCGATAAAATGGTCAATTGTTAAGGGCTTTCCGGCTGCGAAGAGGGCGGCTTCTATGATGGATTTTAGAGGTAAATCGGTCATTTTTATTGTTTATTGTGTATTTATGAACTAATCACTTGTATCATTTCATAAGGTTTTGGTTGAACAATTTGTACTAATGATTCTTTTGTGAGTTCTAGTAGTGCTAATAGGGTGACAACAACGCCTCCACGGCCTTCTTCTAGCGTAAAGCAGTCTATAAAGTTAATTGTCTTTGATTCTGTTAAGCGTTCTAAAATAAAACTCATGCGTTCTCGTACTGAGAGTGGTTCAGACATAATATGATGTGATGTAAATAGGTTGGCTCGTTCCATTACATCCCGCATTGCTTCTAGTAGGGCTGACCAAGTGATTTGAGGTAATATGATTTCTTTCGGTATTTCATGCTGTTCAACGGAAACTGGTAAAATATCTCGTTCCAGCCGAGGTAAGTTGTCTAAATCTTGCGCCGCTTGTTTATATTGTGCATATTCTCGCAGTTGTTGTACTAATTTGGCGCGTGGGTCTTCTGAATCTTTGGACTCATTGGCGGTGGGTAATAATAGGCGAGATTTTATTTCCATCAACATGGCTGCTATGGCTAGGTATTCTGCGGCTAAATCCAGATCCATTTCTTGCATTATGTCAACATATTTTAAATATTGTTGAGTTACTTCGGCAATCGGAATATTAAGAATGTCCAGATTTTGATGCTGTATTAAATATAATAATAAATCAAGTGGTCCTTCAAAGCCTTCAAGGAATACTTGTAGGGCATCGGGTGGTATATAGAGATCAGTGGGTAATGTCTCCAGTTCTGTGCCTTGTACAATGACAGAGGGCACCCTCCCCCTAGCCCCCTCCCGCTGGGAGGGGGTACTTCCACCCCAGCGGTGGGGATTGAGGGGGGGAGAAATCGTGGAACTGTTAGAATTCAACGGTAAACCAGCCCCATGACTTGTCGAACTTCTTTAAGGGTTTCACGGGCGACTATTCGGGCTTGTTCTGAGCCTTCAGCTAATATTGATCGCACCAGTGCGGGCTCTTCAATGTAGTGCTGGGCACGTTCTTGAATCGGTGCTAGTTCGGCCAATATAGCATCTATTATCGGTTGCTTACATTCTACGCAGCCAATTCCAGCACTACGGCAGCCATTTTGTACCCAATTTTGAATCGTTTCATCTTTGGAATAGACTAAATGAAATTGCCATACTGGACATTTTTCGGGATCACCTGGATCAGTGCGCCGTATCCGTGCAGGATCAGTAGGCATGGTGCGTATCTTTTTTTCTACACTGCTAGGCGGTTCACGTAAGGCAATGGTGTTCTTATAGGATTTAGACATTTTTTGTCCATCTAAGCCGGGCATTTTGGCGATTGGTGTCAATAAGGCTTCCGGTTCCGGCAAAATGGTTTGGGTTTCTCCTTCTAAATAACCTAAGAGACGTTTTTTATCGCCAAGTGCTATATTTTGCTGATTACTAATTAAGGCTTGAGCGGTAGTTAAGGCTTCATGATCACCTTTTTCTTGATAACTTTTTCTTAGTTCTTTGTAAATTTTAGCATTTTTCTTTCCCATTTTACGAATTGCTTCTTTTACTTTCTTTTTAAAATCGACTTCACGTCCATAGAAATGATTAAAGCGTCTAGCTATCTCGCGGGTTAATTCAACATGGGCTACTTGATCTTCACCAACAGGTACTCGCCCGGCTTTGTAAACTAAAATATCAGCACTTTGCAATAATGGATAGCCTAAAAAGCCATAAGTGGCTAAATCTTTTTCTTTGAGTTTCTGTTGTTGATCTTTGTAAGTTGGGATACGTTCTAGCCAACTGAGTGGCGTGGACATTGATAATAGTAAGTGCAGTTCTGCGTGTTCAGGCACTTTAGATTGAATGAATAAGGTTGCGTCACCCGGATTAATGCCAACAGCTAACCAGTCAATCACCATATCCCATACGCTTGGTGCAATGATGCTGGTGTTGTCATATTCGGTGGTTAGGGCGTGCCAATCTGCAATGAAGAAATAACATTGGTATTCATGTTGTAGTTTGATCCAATTTTTAAGTACGCCATGATAATGGCCTAAATGCAATTGTCCCGTTGGACGCATACCTGATAAAACGCGCTCTGACATAAAATTTATTTCCTTTTTATAAAAATTTATTAAGCAATGAACCAAATAAAAGCTTGCTGAACTATACCAAGGATCGGTAACAAAATCATTTGTAAAACGTTGGTCAATAGTAAAGCAACTAGAATGATTATGCCAAAAGGTTCAAGTCGTGCATAAGAGTTTGCTAAATCAGGTGGCAATAAACTATGAAGCACTCGCCCACCGTCCAATGGTAATATGGGGAATAAATTGAGTATCATTAATAGGGTATTAATGATGACTCCAGCGAAGCCCATGTAAACTAAAAAAATCGCTGCTGTAATCTGAAAATCTTCGACGAGAACTGCGCCAAACTTGGCGAGGATAACCCATAAAATCGTCATTAGTAGGTTAGCAGCAGGGCCAGCGAGGGCGACAAGTGCCATATCGCGGCGAAATTCTCGGAGTCGATTAAAATTAACCGGTACAGGTTTAGCCCAGCCAAATACAAATTGGCCAGAACTGATGACTAATAAGACTATGGGCAATAATATTGTGCCGATTAGGTCAATGTGTTTAATGGGATTTAATGTGATACGACCTAATCGGTGTGCGGTATCATCACCTAATTTGAAGGCTACCCAACCATGAGCGGCTTCATGTACTGTAATGGCAAATAGTACGGGTAATATCCAGATAGTTATTTGCTGTAATGTACTTAATTCATTCATTATTAGTTAATAATCATTTTGGTTTAAAAAATATCGCTTGGTCCTTTACCCTGCCTAAGAATTTGGGGCGGATCGCTCATCATATCAATAACAGTAGTTGGTTCAAAGCCGCATTGTCCGCCATCTATAATAACATCAACTTGTTTTTCTAGTAATTCTTTGATTATTTCTGGTTCGCTTTCAGGTAATTCTTTGCCTGGCATGATCAGCGTGGTACTCATTATTGGTTCGCCCAAGGCTTCTAAAATGGCTTGTGGAATGGCATGATCGGGTACACGTAAACCAATGGTTTTACGTTTCGGATTTTGCAAACGGCGCGGGACTTCATGAAGTCGGATCGTAGCCATGTCGTTCTGT
>JAUXCJ010000386.1 GCA_030618965.1 Thiomargarita sp. | reverse complement strand
CAGCATCGGCTAATTGTTCCATTAAATGATCATTATAATTGCCAGTGCCAAAACCTAGCGTTGTCAAAGAAATGCCGCTTTTGCGTTTTTGTTCGATGAGATTTTTCAGTGCTTCAAAATTGACAGTTCCGACATTAAAATCGCCATCGGTTGCCAATAAGACGCGATTAATACCATCTTTAATGAAAGCTTGTTGAGCAATAGCATAGGCTAGTTTTATGCCTTCTCCACCATTGGTTGAACCGCCAGCAGAAAGGCGATCTAAGGCAGCGTTAATTGTGGCAGTTTGATTGCCCGATGTGGGTTCCAGTACTAAACCGGATGCGCCGGCATAGACAACTATGGATACTTTATCCTTTTCACTCAATTGCTTAGTGAGCAATTTCAGGGCTGATTTGAGTAATCCTAATTTATCAGGACTGTTCATTGAGCCAGAGACATCGGCTAAAAAGACTAAATTAGCGGGGGGTAATTTATCTTTAGGGATGTTATAGCCCTTGATGCCGATGTGTAGTAAATGTGTTTTTTGATTCCAAGGCGTGGGGCCGAGTTCCGTTGTCACTCTGAAAGGTGGTTCAAGACCATCTGGTAACGGATAATCGTAGGTAAAATAATTGATTATTTCTTCAACACGCACCGCATCATGTTGTGGTAAACGCCCATTATTGAGTATTCGCCGCACATTGGCATAAGCCCCTGTATCGACATCAATACTCAAGGTAGAAACTGGATTCTCCTTCACACGTTTGGTCGGATTATCCTTAAAATGGGCGTAATTTTCACGGTCAATCGGTGTTGTTGCAGGTTTAGGTGAGTCGCTTGGTGCGGCAATTGAACCTAGACTCATTGGTGCCATAAAAGCACGGTTGGGCTTCCCAGGAGGGGGGGCATTAACGCTTGGAGAAGCAAGATAGGTTTCGCTTTTAGAAACGGGCTCTGGTTCATCGAACAGTTGTTGGCTGTTCCCACAGCCTCCTAATAATAAAATACTTGAGATACTCAAAATAATTAATTTGTGCATAATTGTTTCCTTTTTGTAAATTAAAAAAAAATGGCAGCTCGTAGGTTGGACTGACGATAGGAACTCCAACATTTCATTGCCTTTATTTGTCTGAATCAGGATTTACAGGATTAAAGGATTTATAGGATAAAAACCAAATAATAACTACATAGATTGTATTTAAGAAAGGATAAAAACCTAATCCTGCTAGATTTTTGCCTTATCCATTCTTAACTGCAATCTGTGTAGTTCTGGTTTGATTAACTACAGGGATGAGTTATAAAAGCGGATAAAAAACCGAACAATGCCGAAGTAAATCTTAACAAGTTGTTGGAATCCATTCAAGGATAAAGTTTTTTGAAAAAAACTTTATCCTCGAATGCTTTAGCTGTCTTATCCGTTTTTATAACTCATCCCTGTAGTTCTGGTTTTTTATCCTAAAAACCCAAATAAAATTTTCGCTGCCGCAGGCTAAAAACCAAAAGACCAAAAACAAAAAAACCAATGGAAAAAGTACCAAGAATCAAGGGTTAGGTGTCCTGGAGAGCCGGAAGCCGAGGCTCCTGCTGCGTCCCGTCGGCCTGCCCCCTTTACGGTTCGCCGTCCGCGTCCCCCCCGGTTCGTTGAGCCACGAACCACCGCGCAGGACGAAAAGGCTGGCATTACTTTTGCGTATATTTTCATCACCTTGATACTTATCATGATATTCAGAGCAAGTCCACTCCCACACATTGCCGTGCATATCATGCAAGCCAAACGCATTAGGTGGAAAACTACCGACATCAGTTGTTCCATTATACTTACCATCATAATTAACCAAATCAGTAGTAATAGTCTCCCCAAAGTAATAAGGCGTAGTAGTACCAGCACGACAAGCATATTCCCACTCAGCCTCAGTAGGTAAACGATAATTTTTCCCCGTAATTTCCGACAACTTCTTACAAAACTCCATCGCATCATGCCACGAAACCTTTTCAACAGGACGATTCTCTCCTTTAAACTCAGACGGATTATTCCCCATAACAGCCTGCCATTGTGCCTGCGTGGTCAAATATTTAGCCATATAAAAGGGGCTGATTGTCACCTCGTGTTGGTTTTCATCATCATATCTACATTCCTCAGATTCAGGCGAACCCATCATAAAAGTGCCACCAGGAATTGATACCATATCTAAAGTTACACCATTTAAATTTGCTGTATAATAGCTGGCTTTTTTACGAGTAGAACTTGTAATTATTTTACTTTTTCCAAACCAACCTGTTTCTATACCAGTTACAGTAACAACCTCAAATTCAAAGACTTTGTCTTTTTTCTGTTCTTGTTTAGCTTTTTCTTCAGCTTTTAATTTAGCTTGGCGTTCCAGTTCAGCTTGGCGTTTAGCGGCTTTTTCAGCTTCTATTCTTTGCTTTTCTTCCGCCTTTTTTCTAAAAAATTCAGCTCGTCGTTGCTGCTCTGCAATTTCAGCTTGTTGTTGCTGCTCTGCAATTATTTTAGCTTGACGTTCCTGTTCAGATTGACGTTTAGCAGCTTTTTCAGCTTGACGTTTAGCTTTTCTGTCAGCTTCTATTTTAGCTTGACGTTCCTTTTCTTGTTGAGCTTCGAGTTTTTGCTTTTCTACCTTATCTTTACCAATATCTCCCTGAATCTTCTCCAACCGATTCACCAATACCACAGCAGAATCAGGACGTTTATCTGGATTAGGAGCTACACAATCACACAACAAATCACGCAAACCCTCGACATTTTGCGGTAAGGCATGTGACAAAAACGGACGTGGGCTTTCATTAGTAAACAAACGATAGAAAGTCATCCCAAACGCAAACACATCATTTTTCGCACTCGGTTTCAAATAACGCTCATAACTT
>JAUXCJ010000384.1 GCA_030618965.1 Thiomargarita sp. | reverse complement strand
GCAAGCATGATGCTTTTCATTGTACAAGCTGTTTTGCCATTGCTGTCTCTCTACCTGTTAAAGTTGATAGTCGATGCGGCAGCGGAGATTGATCTCGCGGGGGCCTATGATGGGAATGGCTTTGAAAAAGTGGTATTCTTCATTGCACTCGCTGGCTTAGTATCCATTGTCGCTGCAGTTTTTCAATCATTGACTAAACTGGTCCACGAGGCGCAAATTTCTCAAGTTGCTGATTATGTGTACGATATTCTCCATGCTAAGACGATTGAAGTCGATCTGGCATGTTACGAAAACTCACAGTACCACGACAAACTCCACCGCGCCGAAACCGAGGGGCCAAAACGAACTTTTAACATTACTGTTGAAGGCTTGTTTAGACAAGGCACAGGCAGAAGAGGTTCAGGCTAGGTATTAGTAAAATTACGATACAACTAATTGAATTAACTAATAAATAACCATGATACCAGTTATGCTGTCACACGAACAGATAAAGCTTGCCAGACAACGTTTGGGATACCTCAAATCGGCACTACGCCTCATCTGGCAGAGCGGTCCCGGCTGGACCATAGCAAGCATGATGCTTTTCATTGTACAAGCTGTTTTGCCATTGCTGTCTCTCTACCTGTTAAAGTTGATAGTCGATGCGGCAGCGGAGGTTGATCTCGCCCACCGAAGAGGGGACAAGTCAGTTTGATTTGGTCTTGTATTTTAAGGAAACTGCTCAAGGTTTAACAGCTTGGATGAGGTATAAGACGGACTTGTTTGAGGTGGCAACGAGAATGGGGGGAGATTTTCGGACTTTGTTGGAAGGGATTGTCGCTGAGCCAGAGCAACGACTTTTAGATTTGCCTTGTTTGACGGAGGATGAACAGTTGTCTATTTTTGGGGAGCCGATGGAATCGGATCGCAGCACTAAGGCTAATTTTCAGGCACCCAAGGATGCTTTAGAAGGGCAATTGGTTAATATTTGGAAAAAGGTTTTGAGGCGTGATTTGGTTAGAGTAGGGGATAATTTTTTTGATTTGGGTGGAGATTCTTTACTGGCTATCAGTTTGTTTGCTGAAATTGAGAAGAAAGTCGGTAAACAAATTCCTTTGGCTAGTCTGTTGGATGCGCCGACTGTTGGGCAATTGGCGGAGTTGCTTAGGCATGAAGGATGGTCGCCGCCTTGGACTTCGTTGGTAGCGGTTCAGCCTTGTGGTGCTAAGCCTCCTTTTTTTTATATACCTCCGGCGGCGAGTACGGCTTTGAGTGCTGTTAAGTATGCGCGTTATTTGGGGATGGATCAGCCGGTTTATGGGTTGCAACCGCTTGGTTTTGAGGAGGGAGAGGTGCCTCATAATCGGGTGGAGGATATGGCGGCTTATTATATTAGGGAGATACGGAGCTTTCAGCCTGAGGGGCCTTATTATTTGGGAGGGCAGTGCTTTGGATGTATTTTCGCCTTCGAGATGGCTCAACAGCTTTTAGCGCAAGGTTGTACTGTGGCACTGCTAGCCCTGTTAGACCAGACCACACCCTGCCCCATCCAGTATCAAAACGCCTTGGAAAAAATCGTTTATTATTTAAAATGTGGTCAACTGCCCCATGCCTTAATGGACTTTTTTGTCTACCGCCGCTACCGATGGCTCAAAAGGATAATCAGCCCTAAAGAATCCCGCATCCAATGCGTTATGGGTGCTCACCAAGCCGCTGTAATTAAGTATATACCTCAAGTTTACCCTAGAAAAATCACGCTTTTTCGGAGTAGCGAATTTCACACTATGGAAAAAAAAGGTGTTTGGGCAAACCGCTGGTCCGAGTTTGCAACGGGCGGATTCGATTGCCATGTGATTGAAGGCAACCACTTAGAGATTTTTCGGGAACCTCGAATTCAGGTTATGGCGAAAAAGTTAAAGCTTTGTCTGGATGAGGCGCAGCAAGTTCAGTACTGAACCAGAAATTTTCGAGTATTTTAAGAAAAACTACAAAGATGTTATATAAACATGGATAAATCAAAACCAATTCATTGCTTTGCTGTTTTGACTTATCCATGTTTATATAACATCCTTGTAGTTATTATGCTTTAAAATTTCTGATTCCGTACTGATTGCTTTCTAGTATTTACGATTGGTATCAAGTCGATTTTGGTGGGAATCAGAGAAGTTTGATTAAGCACTTGCTGAAGTATGCTAAACCTGATCTCGCCAAGTGTCTACGACGCTATAAGTGATACCAGAAATAGTTGCTAAAGCCTTTAAAGTAGCTGAATCTGAAAAACCGGAATGTAGTTTTATAAAGTTCCCAGAAAATCTCGCGGAGATGGAAGTGACGGATAAAGCCCCACTGAGGGTATTACGCCACACAGCCCCAGTGCCGCCCGAGGAAAAAATTAGTCAAGCCGCAAAACTCATCAATGAAGCTAAACATCCCATTATCATGGCAGGTAACGGTACAATGCCATTAAGTTAAGTGTAACATGTTATAATAATAAAGTATTAACAAAATAGGTTAAATAACAAAATGCTAAAACAGTTGATTGCCCCTTTAAATCAAAAAAAAACCTTTGTATTTCAATTATCAGAGAAAAGATGAAAAATGAAGATTTCAAAGCTAATCATCGTAATCAGGCCAGTTTTTTTAGTCGTATACGTAAATTAACATTTCCAGTAGTCATTTTACTAATATTACAAAAAAGCAGCAAATCAATCCAGTTGTTATTAAATGAATTTTGTAAAATAGCCAAAATTCCATTAGTAACAAATAGTGCTTTTAGTCAAGCTCGCAGTCATTTATCACATACTGCTTTTATTGAGCTTAATCAAGAAGCAATAGTAAAAGTCTGTTATAGTGATGATAACTATAAACATTATAAAGGTCATCGTCTCTGTGCCGTAGATGGCT
>JAUXCJ010000438.1 GCA_030618965.1 Thiomargarita sp. | reverse complement strand
CAATTATTAAAATTACCTGATGGCACAATAAAAGTGTTGGTTGAAGGAAGGCAGCGGGCAAAAATAATTGATTTTATATCTTTGAATGAGGGTGTTGCCGCTCAGGTTATTCCGTTAAACCCTGGCACTTTTGATGAAACAGAAGTTGGAATATTATCACGCTCAATCATAGATAACTTTGAGCAATATCTGAAACTTAATAAAAAAGTATCTCCAGATATTTTCAAGTCTTTGTCAAGTATTGATGATCCAGGTCGTTTGGCTGATACTATCGTCGCGCATATGGCGACAAAAATTGAAGAAAAACAAAAACTACTTGAAATAGTTGAGGTACAGAAACGATTAGAATATTTGGTTGGCTTGATAGAAATTGAAATTGATTTGCTCCTGGTTGAAAAGCGTATTCGTAAGCGAGTCAAAGGGCAGATGGATAAAAATCAGCGAGAATATTATCTTAATGAACAAATCAAAGCAATTAAAAAGGAATTAGGAGAGCCTGAAGAGGTGTCCAATGAACTTGATGAACTCGCTAAAAAAATTGAAACTTGCGGTATGCCGAAAGATGTAAAGGAAAAGGCTCAAGAGGAATTGAAAAAACTCAAAATGATGCCTCCAATGTCGTCGGAATCGACAGTGGTGCGTAATTATATTGATGTGTTGCTTGGAGTACCTTGGAAAAAGCGCACGAAAATATGCAGTGATATTGGTAAAGCTGAACAAGTTTTAGAGAGCGATCATTATGGCTTAGAAAAGGTTAAAGAACGGATTATTGAATATCTTGCGGTGCAATTGCGTGTTAAAAAACTCAAAGGGCCTATTCTTTGTTTGGTAGGACCGCCGGGCGTTGGTAAAACTTCTTTGGGACAATCCATAGCTCGTGCAACTAATCGTAAATTTATCAGAATGGCTTTGGGGGGAGTGCGTGATGAAGCTGAAATCAGAGGACATCGTCGCACTTATATAGGTTCTTTACCTGGCAAAATTATTAAAAATTTAAGCAAGGTTGGAGTTCGTAATCCATTATTTTTATTAGATGAAATAGATAAAATGTCAATGGATTTTCGTGGTGATCCGTCATCGGCTTTGTTGGAAGTGCTTGATCCGGAACAGAATCATACTTTTAATGATCATTATCTGGAAGTCGATTATGACCTTTCTGAGGTGATGTTTGTTGCGACCGCAAATAGTTTGAATATTCCACCTCCTCTGTTAGATCGTATGGAGGTTATTCGGCTGTCAGGATACACTGAGGATGAAAAACTTAATATTGCAAAACAATATCTGATCCCCAAACAATTAAAAAATAATGGGTTAAAAGAAACCGAGATTGAAATTGAAGACAGTGTGATTCATGATATGGTTCGTTTTTACACTCGCGAAGCCGGGGTACGTAATTTAGAACGTGAAATCGCCAAAATTTCTCGCAAGGTTGTTAAAGAAATTTTAGTAAAAGCTGATGATATAAACAAACCTGTCATTATTTCTTCTAAGAATGTGGATAAATATTTAGGTGTCAAACGTTACCGTTATGGACGTGCAGAGGAGTTAGATCGTATTGGTCAAGTGACTGGTTTGGCATGGACTGAGGTAGGTGGGGATTTATTAACGATTGAAGCCGCTACCATGCAGGGGAAAGGAAAGTTATCATATACTGGACAGTTAGGCGATATTATGCAAGAATCTATTCAAGCCGCGATGAGTGTGGTACGCTCACGTTCAGCGAGCTTGGGTATAGAAAGCGATTTTTATCAAAAATATGATTGGCATATTCATGTGCCTGAGGGGGCAACGCCTAAAGATGGACCTAGCGCTGGTGCCGCTATGTGTTTAGCTTTAGTATCGGTATTGACACATATTCCGGTCCGTTCTGATGTGGCGATGACTGGTGAAATTACCTTACGAGGTGAAATTCTCCCCATCGGCGGTTTAAAAGAAAAATTGTTAGCCGCTCTGAGAGGCGGCATACGGATAGTCTTGATCCCCGATGAAAATAAGCGAGATTTAGCCGAAATATCGGATAATATTAAGAATAATTTGAAGATAAAGCCGGTAAAATGGATAGAAGAAGTATTTGAGCTTGCTCTGCAACGGGTGCCAATGCCACGAAAAGATGAAGAATTTATGCTTGATCCTATCAAAAGTGGTGTCGTTATGGAGAAAAAAACGAGTGTACAAACTCATTAATATGCTACAATGAAAAAAATAAGCTCGCGTGTGGCTGAATAACATTAAGTCAATCTATTTGCATTTAACCTATTTAACACCACGTAAAATGAGGAAAACATGAATAAATCAGAATTAATTCAAGCAGTTGCTGATTCAGCTAGTATCTCTAAAAGTACGGCTGGAAAGGCTGTTGATGCAGTGATAGATAATATTAAAAAATCGTTGGCTGATGATGATGCGGTCACTTTAATAGGATTTGGGACTTTCTTGATGGTTGCGTCGACCGGCAGCAACGTGCGGCAGAACATTCGGCCTTGCCCCTGGTCCGCCCGGACTGT
>JAUXCJ010000240.1 GCA_030618965.1 Thiomargarita sp. | reverse complement strand
TGGCGTTTTTGTGTGCCTGGTTTGAATAGTGAGTCGCTTTGTAAGCTGAAAAAGGTGGTTTTTGCTGGTATGGGCTTGTTAGGGTTTATTATTGAACAATTGTCTGCCGCACTGAGGTTTTGGCTGAGAAATAGTGCTAACCAAAATGTTATTGTTTTGCTCATGGTTTTTTTAGCCTATTAATTTTTAGCGACTATTTTAAGGTATTTATTTTATTTGTCAATATCATAAAAAATTTAAATCATTCTAATTTTGTCTAAGCTTATAAATTAAATATTTACTATTATAACTATTATCACTACCAATTATGAATAATGTAGAAATAGACAGAGAAAACTCAGCCAACCTTAAAACAATCAACCTTTCTGATTTGTTTTCTGGCTTAACAATACAAGTACCAGCAGAAATTGAAAAAAATAGAATAGAACCAGCTTTTAAGCTCTATTTAGAAGAACACCCTGAAGTCATTAGCCGAGTAACCCAAATAGCCCGTTCAGAACCACCAGACGAAACTTGGGCATCTGTCGCACAAGAATTAAAAAAAAACGCTATGGGAAAATAAGCTGGCGAAGCTATGGAAAAAGCTCGCAAAGAATTTCGAGAAACTTTTGCTATTGGCGATAACTTTTAAAAAAGCACAATGAAGAAAAATAAATTTTTGTTTGATACCAATACTGACATCAAAGATGGTTACCAATAAGAAATCCAAATCGGCAAAAAAGCTCTCATCAATCACAACATCAAGTTCACTTATATTATCTACTCCAACTTCACATTTAGAAACCAACCACCAAGATAATTTTTATATCATAAGCGTTTTAGCTTTTGGTATAATAATATGTAACAAATATTCTACATGAAGGGGATTGATAATGGAAAAATTAAGTATTGGGCAGGCATCAAAGCAATTTAATATTTCAAGAGCGCGGTTGTATCAATTATTAGATAAAGGCATTGTCACAGGATATAGGTCTGAGAAAAAAGGGCGCAATGCCGATTCATGGATTGATGGTAGAAGTTTATGCGTTCATATTAATAAGGGTAAACATGGTCGCCCCAAGATCATGGCTGAGGGTAATTATTTACCCACGAGATTAGCGGCAAAAAAAACTGGATACACAACACAATATATTAATCAATTAATTAGACATGGGAGTGTTGTGTCAAAGAAAAATAAGCACGCAAACTTAGTTTATTATCCGAGTTTATTGAAATATATAGAAAAATAAAATTTTATGTTTCTAAAAGTCTTGATATTTATTTGAGACTATATATAATAGGCATCACCTCAATGAGGTATTTTTTTGTTTAAGAAGTTTCTTAAAATATTGATATTTAGATTTAATTAGGGATAAATAATTGGTGGTTTTCAAGAGAAAGTTTGCCGACTAGAACTTGAAAACCACTGTAACAACCTAACTAGAAAAGAAGATTGTTTATGAATACTACCCAAGTTGCGCCTAAAACGCAACCCAAAACTGCGCCCAATCTTATCACTATTGGTGACACTGAAATTAGGCTACTTATCTATAAAGGCTTGCCTGTCGTTACTTTTCAGATGATTGACAAAGTGCATGGTCGTCCCGCAAGAACAGCCGTCAGAAATTTTGAACAAAATCGTTCACTATTTCTGGATGGTGAAGATTTTTTCCTTATAAAACAATCAAATCACGAAATTCGTGATTTGGGAATTAATGTCTCCCCACGCGGCTCATATCTCATCACTGAGACGGGCTACTTAATGCTAGTAAAATCATTCACAGATGATCTGGCATGGCAGGTACAACGCGAGTTAGTGAACAAATATTTTGCCACTCCACAACCCGCAACCCCTACAAACCAAATGCTTGAATACGCCCAAATCAACAAAGAATTTCTGACTTTATTTGGTATTGAGAGCAACATGCAAACCATCGCGCTGAATAATGCCATGCAAAAAAAGTTTGGCGTAAATATGCTGGAGACATGGGACGTAAAAGGGCTGAAATCTGAAACCCAAGACCAAACGCTAACAGTTTCTGATATTGCTAATCAGCTCAGTATTGGCAAACATAAAGTCAATCCCATTTTGATTGAAATGGATTTGCAAACCTCAGCTCGGGATCACAAGAATAACATTTATTATGAGTTGACGAATGCAGGTAAAAAATATGCTATTTATGTTGATACTGGTAAACGGCATAAAACTGATGGCTCACCAGTTCGTCAAATTAAGTGGTACGCCTCGGTTGTTGAAGTGCTAAAAGCTCATTTGAAATTGACAGAAACTGTGGCGTGATAAACAGATTGAGTCAAGTAAAACAATGCACCATTTTTTGTTAAAATTGGTTTCGAGGATAAAGTTTTTCTTCAAAAAACTTTATCCTCGAAGGTATTTTCAATATTAACGGTTATATTATGATTTTGGTGGGCAAGTGGGCGATAAAATTTCAGGAATCAATTGAATTCAATTCTGCCTGTTTGCCTACTCTATACGGCTTTGCACACATACCTGACACTTATTATAGGCCAACGTAAGTGCGATTATAGATTCAGTTTTTTAGCCACAAAATGACCTTATAATGGTCATCACCATCTAGCCCATCGCTACTAATGCTATTAAGATTACCATATAAGACTCTAGCACGATAAACACCCGGATTAAGCGATATCCTTGCAGCATCAGGAAAAAAATCACTGCACCCTGCTACAACAAGAATTCCAGAAACAATTTCAAGATCACATTCATTAACATGCTCCCATTGAGACAAATCAGTTTCAGGCTCTTGACACACGATTTCAATTGTCACTGAAACTTCCATATTACGAATAGTACCAATGCCAATTATGCTAGGAGCAATAGCTAGCATTTTTTTACAAGCATCATTAGTCCAACTTTCAGATAAATCACCTGTAGCATTTTGATCTTGAAGATAAAAGTAATAATAATCAGCAAATAATTCAAATTGATATTTTTGCATAAGTTTTTCTAAAATTCATTTTTCTCTTAATGAAATCAAAAAAACACTTGATTTGTTTCAGAATTAAAAGTATTTACGGCACAATTTTGAGTTTTATTTTGGTTCCATTTGGCAAAAGTTTGCAAGCTTGTCCAATAGTTGAACCTGCACCACGATTATCAGACGAAGTTATATGTCTTACACTAGCTCCAGTTCCACCTTCTTTAAACATAGCAGGGGGATACTCATCACGATCTTTTCCAGAAATGGTATTTATCCCTTTTAAAGATTCTTTCCTATTTTTACGTGCGTTTGCACGATCAATCGTTAAAATATCAGAATGTCCTGCCGCAATTGCATCTAAAATATGTTTTGCAGCTTCTGGATATTTACTCCGGCTAAGCTCGATTTCTGGTATAGCATTATGCACCAATACCCCATCCCCACCCACAAAGTAGTTATGAGCATTGGCAACCGAAAAATTAAACACCCGCACCAACCGCACACGAGAATCGACTTCCTCCACAACAACAGTCGTCCCATTATGCAGCACAAGCACCTGTCCAACCTTCAAACTCCCAGCAGGATTCCACCCTTTTTCTTTAATATAAAAAGGATGTTCCGCTGTAGCCTCAATCTTCTTTCCAGAATTTAAGGTAATTTCAATTAACCGATAAGACTTATCTCCCTGAATTAAATCAGTAATTGGCTGAAATATTTTGGAATAATTTGTAAAATAAGGAGAAAATCCCAGAAGTTAGTGAAAATAGGGCTGGCGTATTTTTAAGGTGATTAAAAAAATGATGGTAAAATATAAAAATATATGTAAATCAAATTTTTAAACTGAAAACAGTTTAATTATCATTGATTACTTCTGTTTTTAGTCGTTTTGAAAATCAGGACAAAATGGATATAAGCTAGTAAAAATGGGGTTTGAGTGTTTTTGAGGCGATTTTAAAAATTAGGGTAAAATGGAAAAATGTACTAAAAATGAGGCATTGCAGATTTTAAGGTGAGTTTCGTTCTGCTCT
>JAUXCJ010000096.1 GCA_030618965.1 Thiomargarita sp. | reverse complement strand
AGCCCTGAAAGGGCGTGACATAATGTATCGCCCTTTCAGGGCTTAAACATTTATTTACATAATAAAATCCTAGGGCGTTGCCCTAAGCTGGTATATGTCGCCCTTTCAGGGCTAAAATAAATAATTTACAAAAAACTTGATCATCGAGTTAAAGGTAATGGCTCTTTGAAAATACGATATAATCCCGCTTTTGCCTGTATAACAACATAAAAGTAATATTTCAGCCATTCTAACAATGGGGCTTTGCGAGAAAGTAATTGTTCAGCGTATTCCCTATCTTCTCCGACGAGCGCATCAAAAACATATTCTTTAATCATATTTTCAAGCTTTGTCTTGGATTCTTCAAAGGTAGAAGCTTGAGCGGCTAAATAAAAATCAAGGCAAAAAGCTATCCATTGCCCTTCTTCATACCTTGCATAACATTTTAATATTAATTGACTTATTTTCATCAGTTTCTTGCCATAACCTAAAATTGCCCAGTTCTAAGCATTACCAAGGTACAACCTATAACTACTTCAATATCAATTTCTTTGGCTTTAGCTTCTAGTAATTCATTTTCTGCGCCTGGATTCATGATAATGCGCTTTGGTTTCATTGATAAAATGTTATTTATCAATTTTGTTGATCTTTCTTTGCCAACATAAAGCGTTAATGTGTCTATATTGCTAGTAATTTCATCAAGATGCTTGACGCAGCTTTGGCCGTGTATTTCAGTAGACAGGGGATGTACAGGGTAAACGTGATGCCCATGTTCTAGCAGTTCACGCACGGCTTGATTAGAGTAGCGTTTTTCTTTTGGACTTGCGCCTAATACTACAACATGTTGTTGATTCATTTATGATTTAACCTTCGTAAGGCTGGTGCTTTATTACCACCTTCAAGCTGGGCTGCAATCATATTGAGGGCATTATCAAGTCCTTCCAAAATAGTTGGATGATAGAATGGAGTCACCATCACATCTCGTACTGTTAGGTTATTTTCAATTGCCATAGCTAAAAAGTGTCCAAGATATTCGCCATCTGGTATCATCATTTCTGAACCTAGTAAACGTCCTGATTCGCGTTCAGCATAAATCCGCAATAATCCATGATTACGCGCCATTACTTTGGTACGCCCTTGAACTTTAAAGCTGCGTTCTCCAATGATAATATCTTGTCCTTCTAATTCGGCAAAAGAGGCTCCGACAACTACTGTTTGTGGATCGGTAAAGGCAATCCGCAGCGGTACACGGCGTTTAAAAGCTTCTACTGATTCACTGACAGCGTTATAGCCAGCAATCGCGCCTTCATCTGCTACTTCATGTAGGATCGGTTTAAGGCTGGTGACATCTCCCGCTACAAATACCGGAAAGTCTGCAAGTTGCATCGTATTCTGGTTGATCATGTCTTTGAAATTATTTTCTAATCCAAAGACTTCAAGTCCCAAGTCGTCATTATTAGGACTACGTCCGAGAGAGGCTAAAACCATTTCTACTGTGGTTGAACGCCCATCAGTGGTTTCAACTTTAATGCCGTCGCTGACTTTTGAAAGTTCTGCTGTGCTTTCCATCCAAATTTCAAAATCTTTGGAGAGCTCGTCTATAGCTACTTTGTTCACTTCTGGATCAGAGAGTCCACAAACCATAGATTGCATTTCAACGCCAACTACTCTGACACCAAGACGTGCTAATGCTTGTCCCAGTTCACTGCCGATAGCACCTAGCCCAACGATTGCCATTGAATCGGGTAAGGTTTCTAATTCAAAAAATTCGTCGGTTGTTATGACACCGAGTTCGCGCCATTTGGGGGGCATAATCGGACGTGAACCAGTGGCGATAATAATTTTTTTGGCATGAATGCGTTCGCCATTGACTTCTAAGATTTGCGGTTCTATAAATCGCGCCCGCCCTTTGATATTTTTATCGCCAATTTTATCGACACTCTGCATAACACGCCCAACAAACCAGTCGCGCATTTTACGAACATGCTTCATCACTTGTGTGCCGTCAATTGTCAAATTACCATTAATGCCAAAATCGTCAAAATGTTGCCTTCTGGAAAATTCTTTAGCCACTTCAATCAGGACTTTTGATGGCATACAACCGACTCTGGCACAAGTTGTACCATAATGGCCATCATTAATAAGAACAACATTGGCCGTTTTTTGCCTGACTTTGCTAAAGGCATTTAAGCCAGCAGTACCCGCGCCAATAATGGCGACATCAACATTTTTGGACATGTTTTAGTGAACTCCTGTTTTCAACGTAAATTTTTCAGTGTGTCGGAGTGCAAGGTTACCTTGCACGAATCGGGCGCAAGGTAACCTTGCACTCCAATGAACTCCTGTTTTTAACGTAAATTCTTTTTATAGGAAGGAATGTCCGCATTTTTGGCTTTGGAAAAATTGGCAAAGTCCATCACAACAGCAGCCAGTTCAACCCCAGTAAAATCTGCCCCTTCTACATTGGCACGGCGCATGTGCGCCCCACCTAATAGGGCATAAGATAAATCGGTATTGCGTAAATTAGCATGATAAAAATTGGCTTCTTTCAATATGGCGTGACTTAAACGGGCAGCCACTAAAATGGCGCGGGTTAAATTTGCTCTTATCAAGCTTGCGGGTTTTGAATATTCGTCATTATTTAAAAAGGCTTCACTGAGATTAGCATTTTTCATGTTAGCACTGTTAAAATGGCTATTGCATAAATTGCTATATCTCAAATCGCTACCACTCAAATCAGCATCAATGAACATCGCACCGCATAAAAGCGTATATTTAAGATTTGCACTATGCAAATCAGCCCCTTGCAAAAAAGCATTGGTCAAATCAGCATAAGAAAGATCAGCGTCATGTAAATCTACATAACGCAAATGACTTTCTTGTAATTTAGCCTGGTGCAATTCAGCTTGGTGTAACATAGCTGCACTGAATGGGTTGCCATCACTTAACCGCGCTTCTCTTAAATCGGCATAATTAAGTTTGCTATAGGGAAGATGGGCGCCGATGAGATTTGCATTTTGTAGTTGTGCATGTTCAAGGTTGGCATAAGATAAATCAGCATGGAACAAATTAGCATCACGCAAGTCGGCATGGCTTAAATCGGCTTCGCTTAAGTCGGCTTCACGCAAGTCTGCGCCGACAAGTCTGTCAGCATGCAGACTCAAGAGTACATTTCCGGTATTTTTATTTCTAATTTTAATCATCTGTATATACTCACTTATCTAGTAATATCAATAACATTGTTGCCATATTGCTGTAGTTCAACCTCGAAATTCAATCACCAATTCCTTGCCTAAAGCCTGTGCCACTTTTTGCAATTGAGATAAAGTTGGATTAGCCTGACTTGGCTCGATTTTTTGGATCGCTTGCCAAGTGCTACCCATCGCGGTTGCTACTTGTTCTAGGGGCAAATTTGCTCGTGTAAAATGCAACAAAAGAGCTACTTGAACTTTAGCATTTGGTGCAATCAGATAAATATCTTTACCTTCGGTTTGTTGTGGAAAAACTATAGGTTCATTATGTGCTAAGGCAGAGCTTAACAAAGAACTTAGTACATCGGCTGCCATTTCCTTAGCTTCAATCAAGCTTTCTCCAAACGTAAACCCGTTCTCAATATCAGAAAATTGCACATAATACACACCATCTTCTGGCCAAATACGTGCAGGATATAAGGCGCGTAATCTACTCATGTCAACATCAACATTTTTCGACATGGTTTTATGAACTCTGGTTTAGTTTTCAGTGTGTCGGAGTGCAAGGTTACCTTGCGCCCGACTCGTGCAAGGTAACCTTGCACTCCAAGCTTAGTCTAAGGTGCAATCCGATTAATCGTGACTTCAACCTTATCTTGCTGGCTTAGCACAACCGGTGTTACTTCTCCCACTAAATCTCCAGATTGTAACCTCGCTCCACCGCTACTTGATATGCGAGCCATAATAGTAACTTCTTGAACTGAAGACAAATTTTTATCTCGCATCATTGCCATACTGTCATCCAATGTCACAGTGATTGGCAGTTCACTGGCCGATTTTCTGAGGATAGCCAGCGGCATCGGAGAGCCTGTTGTCGCACGAGCGTAGATAAATAATGTATCATTAGGTTTGAGCTTATCTTGTAAATCAGGTGCTAAATTGACTTGTACTTCAATTTTACTCACCTTTTTCACGTCAGGGCTTTGTTTTGCTATAGGAGCTGCTGGGCTACTGCCTTGAATGTGCTCTTGCGCTTTTGCAATCTGCCCTTCTAACACTTTTTTAATTTTAGTTTCATCTGCTGGTAATTGTACCAACACAACTTGCCAATGCTTTACAGCCGCTTCGTAATCCAATCTTTCCATTGCTGCAAGCCCAGCAAGCCATAAGGCTTTTATATGCTTAGAATCAACATCCAAAGCTGTTTTTAACAACTGAGTGGGTAGTCCAATAAATTTCCCTTGATTAGATTGGGCTAAAAATTCGGCATAATCAGAGAGAACATCGGGTTGATCTCCAAAACGCGCCATTATCTTATTGTAAGTTTGGACGGTTTTTGCGTAATCACCCATAACGGCATAAGAACGTGCCAGCATTCGCCAGCCTTGTAAATCATTAGGTTGCTTTTCTAGGCGAGCGACTAACTTAGTTACTATTTCATCAAATTCAGAGGCTGTATTTGAGTGTGATTCTGTTGTGGGTTGCGCCTCTGCTTTAGTGAAGAAATCCCATGCACCCAATTTCCAATAGCTACCCATCGCTAAAACAGGAATAGCGATTGCAACAATGATGCTCGTTGCCCAACGAGCACGAGCTTGATTGCTAACCCCCCCCTCAGCAATTGCTAAATCTTGCGCCAGAGTTTTTTCTAACTCTTGTTTGGACTGTGCAAGTTGTTCGGTTGTCAAATTTTCCTGTTCTAACTCAGCGAGGTGTTCTTTGTAAATACTCACATTCATGGCATTGCGATCAACATCGCTCGTTTGAGTATTTTTCTCTGTGGTACTATTCGGTTTTTTTTTCAATAGTGGTGGCACTACAAAGGCGATGGCTATTAGCGTCAATATGACGGCAATTATTAAAAATTCTTGCATAAATTTCCTTATTTTTTAAGTACTTCGTTAATTTTAAGACGTTCTTCATCAGTCAAGCTAGGCGGTGTGGCAGTCGTTTTGGCATGGCGGCGAATAAAATACACTAACATGATAAATGCTAACAACAATAACGCCAACGGTCCATACCATAGGACATAGTTCTTAGTGTTAAGAGGGGGATTATACAGGACAAACTCGCCATAACGCTCAACCATAAAGTCAGTAATTTGTTGGTTACTTTCCCCAGCACGGATTTGATTACGGACTAATTCACGGATATCTTGAGCTAATTCGGCATTGGAATCTCCCACCGATTGGTTTTGACAAACAACACAGCGTAACTCATCTATCAGCATTTTATAGCGTTGTTCTTGCTCAGGGTTTTCAAATTCTATGGGGTTTTTGTCAACCGCATAGAGACTATGTGATAAAGTAAATAGCATGACAATAAAGAGGATTTTGTTCATATTTTTTAATTTGGATCAATTAATAAATTATAATTATGTATTGAGAAAATTAATTATCAAGTTGTTATAATAACATTCGATTCTACATAATTGTAGAATAAACTTCTCCCTCCCCCTAACCCCCTCCCGCTGGGAGGGGGGATCTCACCACCCAGTGAGCTAAATTAAAGGTATTTGTCCCGTGGTGTAAGTTCCCCCTCCCAGCGGGAGGGGGTTAGGGGGGAGGGAGAAATGGTGGACATGCTCGTTTATCTTATTAAGGGATAAGTCTAATCTTGAAATATTGAAATAGCTTGGTTTT
>JAUXCJ010000114.1 GCA_030618965.1 Thiomargarita sp. | reverse complement strand
TGACTTTTTCAAACATTTTTAAGCCTTTACGGGCATCAATCAGGGCAATATCTTGGGGGGTAGTCACAATCACAGCACCACTGACAGGGATTTTTTGGGCTAAAGTTAATTGGGTATCACCAGTGCCAGGTGGGAGATCGACTACTAAATAGTCAAGATCATGCCAACGGGTATCTTTAAGCAATTGCTCCAAGGCTTGTGTCACCATCGGACCACGCCAAATCATCGGAGTTTCTTCTTCTACTAAGAATCCGATAGACATGGATTGTAAATGATAGTTCATCACAGGCTCAAGAGAATTCCCATCCGTAGTTTCTGGCTTTTGACCACTAACGCCAAGCATACGAGGTTGACTAGGGCCATAAATATCTGCATCTAATATGCCGACATTAGCCCCTTCTGCTGATAAAGCTAAAGCCAGATTAACAGCCGTGGTTGATTTGCCAACACCGCCTTTACCAGAGGCAACCGCGATGATATTTTTAACCCCTTTAATAGGATCAACGCCTTTTTGTACAGCATGAGAGACAATTTTATTGCTCAGATTGATATTAACCGTACTGACACCATCCAAGGCACTAATCTTGGTTTTCAGCTCATTGCTTAATATGTCATTATAGCCTTTACTTGGATAACCAAGCGTCACATCAATTGTGACTGTGCTATCTTCAATCTGAATGTTTTTAACAGCTTTGCTAGAAACCAAGTCTTTTTGTAAATAGGGATCAATATATTCTTTAATGGCAGTTTCAACCTGTTGCTTATCAGCCATGTCAGCCATGCTTTTTCTCCAAAGTGAATTATTGTATTTAATTAATTTAATAAGCTAGTTTGATAAGGGCAGGCTTATAGAATTCAATACTTAGGTTTTATAGCCAGATTTATTTTGCGGAATTTTTCATCAAGTGAACTGCTAACCTCACAAAATCGGATTCGGTTAAAATACCAACCAATTTATCACCTCTGAAAATGGGCAGGCAACCATGTTTTTGATCTAATAGATGCTGTGCTGCATTAAGCAAACTTGCATCCTCTTGTGCAACAACCACATCAGTAATCATAATTTCAGCTATCGGAATACCATCTTCAAGCTCTTCGCGCTCGGTATTATTAATCTCTGCCAGCGAGGATATGGAGGCTGCGAGTATGTCGCGTTTAGTCAATAAACCTATGAATTTTCCACTATTATCGACAATAGGAATATGTCGTATCTGTTTATCAAGCATTAAATCACGCGCTTGATGTACCGTATTAGTGGGTTTGAGGGTGTATAATTGATCCATCATCAATTCTGTTACTGTAATCATAATTAAAAAGCCTTTTCTGTGAATGAATGATGTTGATGCCAAAAACCACTAAAGATTGAAGGTTTTAAGCAGATTTTCTATTTTCGACCAAAATATTATACAGATTATGAGAAATACTATTGCTGAAATTACACAAAAACTTTGGACACCTGCTAAGCGTTTGCATCAGGAAGGTCTTTCTTTTCATACTTATCTGACAGAATTGACTTGGCTATTGTTTTTAAAAATAGCACCGGCTTTAGGTAAGGCCAGTTTTGTGCCAACTCATTTTAGCTGGCTGACTTTAATTAGCAAGCCGGGTAGAGAGCAGTATGAATATTATCAACGTTTTATAAAAGAAATGAGTCTAGTGAATGATCCTAATATTGCAGGGATATATGCACATGCTGACACTTCTTTTAAAAATCATGAGCAATTGGCACAAGCCATCAGCGCACTTGCTATTATTGATGGCTTGCCCAGCGATGAATTCGGTGCTGTTTACGAAAATTTATTACAAAATTGTGCTTATGAAACAGATAATTCTTTATATATAGTTCCGCGTCCATTGGTCGATATCATGGTTGTTTTAACACAACCACAGCGTGGAGAGTCAATTCAAGATCCACTCGCAGGCACAGCAAGTTTTGTGGTAACAACTGATCAGTATGTTAAAGTAACCAGTGATGATTTCTTTGATAAAGACCTTAAAAAACATACAATTATTGCGATAGAACCAGAATTAGTGCGACAACGTTTAGCATTGATGAATTGCTTATTACATGGTGTTGGAGATTCCCAATCTCTGCCGGTGCGCTGGGGTGATAGTTTATTATCAAATATAGAAAAGTGGCCGCTGGCTGATGTGATATTAAGTATGCAGCTTATCAATGATCCCATTGATGATTTGGACAAACAAGAGAGATCTTTGGCTTTATTGCAGCATAGTTACCAAATACTGAAACCTGGAGGACGCGCAGCTGTTATATTACCAGACAAAATATTAAGTGCCGCCGGGTATGCACAAGAGTTACGCTACAGCTTATTGGAGACTTGCGTTGTACATACGGTGCTACGCTTGCCTGAAGGTGTATTTTATCCACATAAGGTACAGGCACATATTGTTTTTTTTAGAAAAGGCAAGACGGAGGAGGAAAAAACCGAAAATGTTTGGTTTTTTGATGCACGAACTCAATGGCCGATTTTGGGAGAATATTTACATTTAACACGAGAGCATTTGAGGCCCTTTGAAATGGTTTATGGTGATGATCCTTTAGGAAAAGCTCCCCGCCAAGATGAAGGCGAGGAGGGTAATTGGCGTTGTTTCAACCGTGAAGCTTTGGCAGAACAGGGTGATAGATTAGATTTGTGTTGGTTAGAAAATGAAGAAGTAAGAAAGATTGTTAATGATGAAATTTCAGCATTTTTAGATGATGCAGTGTTAGATTTAAAAGCCTTAACTGTACTTTTGGAGGATGAATTGGAATAAACGCAAAGTGCAACTTTTTTAACTAATTTAGGTATGAAATTACAAGCCATTAAATGTATAAAATTGCGATTTTGTATAATCAATTAGTTGGCAAAAAAGTTGCTTTTATATATTATAGCGTAATAAAAGCAAAATCTAGTATAGCTAAGGAAATTTAATAATGATGACTACGAATAGTAAAACCCAAGCATCAGACAATTATCTACATATCAGTTTTGATGGCAATCAAGCTTTTGCTGTCCAAGACGACGACAATGAAGTACCTTTTGATCACACTAAAACGGCTGATTTACAATATTACTGGCATGTGTTCAATAAATATAAATGGCAAATTTTAGGACTTAGCTTAATGATTGGTTTATTTGTTGCTCTTTATGTTAATTCATTACAACCTATTTATCGTTCTACTGTTCGCTTAATCATCGAATTTGATAAGCTCAATGTCATTGCGATTGAAGAAGTGAGTGAAGTTGGTTCAGTCGTAGGAGACCACACGCAGTTAAAAATCATAAGTTCTAGGCTTTTAGTGAAAAAAGTAGTTGATAAGCTCAACTTAGTTTCTCATCCGGCATTTGCCCCGAAACCGAAATCAGAGAATGATTGGCATTGGGGTTACTTGTTACCCACAACTTGGTATAAGTGGTTTATCGGTGCAAACTCAGTACCTAAAAAGCCCTCCCCTAAAAAGCCCCCTATGCTTGAAAAAAGACACCAAGCAATTGTTAATGCTATTATCGGAAGTTTAAGTGTGAGAACAATACCTAAAACCCAATTAGTAGAAATTAGCTTTGAGTCTCCTGATGCACAATTAGCTGCCATTATTCCTAATACATTAGCAAATATCTATATTGAAAATGACCTTCAAGAGAAATTCGCGATTACCAAAAAAGTGACTGGATGGTTGAATAAACGTTTAAGAAAATTGCGTAACAGTCTGAGACAGTCTGAAAAAAAGCTGCAAAATTATATGCAACGTCATAATATAGTCAATGTTGCAGGAATTAAAAGTGTTGCAGTTAATCAGATTGGAGAAATAGCATCTAATTTGATTAAGGCCCGTCTGCGACTCATTGAGGCAGAAACAGTCTACAAACAAGTACAATTATTACGAAGAAAATCAAACCAAGATATTGAATCTATTCCTGCTATTCTCAATCATCCTTTGATACAAGGACTGAAAGCAATAGAATTGGCGGCTGTACAAAAATTATCAGAACAAAGTGGGCGTTATGGACAAAAACATCCTAATATTATCGCAGCCAGAGCAGAACTGAAAACAGCAAAAAAGAATACTGCTACGCAAATTAAACTCGTTATTGGCGGCATTATTAATGAATATCAAATGGCGGCTGCTAATGTTAAAATTCTAAAACAAGTACTCAAAGAAAAACAGGCTGAAATTAAGAAACTTAATCGTAAAGAATCTGGATTGGTCACATTGCAAAGAGAGTTTGAAGTGAATCGCAGACTCTATGAACTATTTTTGACCCGCTATAAGGAAACTGAAGCTTCGCAAGATATACAAGCTTTACAATCAACTGTTGGACGAGTGATTGAACTGGCTTTAGTAGCTACTTCGCCTTATAAACCTAAAAAGAAACGGACTCTAATGATGGGTTTAGGGTTAGGTTTTCTGGTTTCAACCATGTTAGCATTTTTAGTAGAATATCTTGATAATACTATAAAAACTAGTGAAGATGTCGAACATAAATTGGGAATTCCTCTACTGGGCACATTACCAAGAATTGAAACTGGTAAGAAAAACAAACCACAATGGATGTTTTTAAAAGCACCCAAAAGCCAATTTGCTGAATCGGTTCGCACTCTTCGTACTGGTATTATACTATCTGGTATTGATAATTCACATAAAATATTAATGGTCACCTCCTCGGAACAGGGTGAGGGAAAGACAACCGTATGCATAAATCAAGCCTTTGCACTCGGACAAATAGGAAAAACCTTGTTAATTGAAGCAGATATGCGTAGGCCAAGCTTGGCAAAGATTTTTGGATGGAGTACTAATCCCCCAGCTCCAGGTTTATCTGAACTGGTAACAGGCACACTACCTATGAATGAGTGTATTCGTCAAATGCCTGAAGAACTTAATGTTGATATCATTTCCAGTGGAGCCATACCACCTAATCCGTTAGAATTACTTTCTTCAGAAAGCTTTAAAGATATATTAGAACAATTGTGTCAAGATTATCAGTATGTGATTATTGACACCCCTCCGGCAGTATTAGTAAGTGATGCGATGATGCTGGCTAAGGTTTCTAACCAGGTGTTGTATGTAGTCAAGGCAGATGTTACATCTGATAGAATTGTACTTGATGGTCTTAAAAACCTGCGTAAAGTTAATATCCCAGCACTGAATATTGTTTTAAATCATGTTAAAACAGAAAAGACCTCTTATTATGGGGTGTAATCGGTGAGATCTTTGCTGGAGCAAGTTTGCAACCTGCTCCGTAATTAACCTATAATAATATTGGAGTAACAAGGTGAGTGAGAACTTTCTTCCTTTTGCTTTACCGTGTCTCGGTGAACCAGAAATTAATGAAGTAGTTGATACATTACGCTCTGGTTGGTGGACTACAGGCCCTAAAACCAAGCGTTTTGAAAAAGACTTTGCCCAATTTGTCGGTATGCCCCACGCTTTAGCGGTGAACTCTGGCACCGCTGGGCTACATTTAGCACTTGAAGCCGTCGGTATTCAACCGGGTGAT
>JAUXCJ010000142.1 GCA_030618965.1 Thiomargarita sp. | reverse complement strand
TATGGTTTCCGCAATGAGGATTTTGTGCAGTTAGAATTGGCGTGGTATTTTTGATGTCTGAACTGTGATTTTTGTGATTACTCTGATTTTGAATTTAAAACAAATAGGATAAATAAAACCATGATTAGATTTATGCTAACTCTAGTGTTGCTGAGTGTTTTTATCGGCTCGCAGCCAGTTATAGCTGGGGAAGCGCGTATCGCCGTAGCCTCGAATTTCACTAATGCCATAAAGGCTATTGCCGAGCGATTTCAAGAGCAAAATGGTGATAAAATCGTCTTGATTTTCGGAGCTACGGGTAAATTCTACGCCCAAATTATGAATGGTGCGCCGTTTGATGCCTTTTTCTCGGCGGACACACGTCGCCCCGCATTGCTCGAACAAAAAGGAGTTGCATTGCCCGGTAGCCGTTTTACTTATGCTCAGGGCAAAATAGTTCTTTTCAGTCCCCAAGCTGGTTATGTAGATGCAAACGGTGCGGTTCTCAAAAAACGGGCGTATCGCTACCTCGCCATTGCTAATCCTAAGTTGGCACCGTATGGTGAAGCGGCTAAACAAGTCTTGGAAAAATTAGGACTCTGGGAGACTTTGCGGTTCCAAATGGTGCGAGGCGAAAATATTGGTCAAACTTACCAGTTCGTCATAAGTGGAAATGCTGAGTTAGGTTTCGTTGCCCTATCGCAAATCAAGCGTCCTGGCCTTGTAATTAGCGGTTCCTACTGGGTAGTTCCAGCTAATCTATACCAGCCTATCAAGCAACAAGCTGTGTTGATTTCCGATAACCAAGTAGCTAAAGCATTTCTGGAATTTGTGCGGAGTGACGAAGCTAAGGTAATCATCCAAAGTTTCGGTTACTAATTTCCATAATAAGTACTAAATAATTTAAAGGTATTTTGGAGTCCAAAGCTTTAGCTTTGGGCGTTTTAAGTGTTAATCAAAGCTAAAGCTTTGGACTCCAATCAGAATAAGGAAATATCAACATGTTGCATGAAGCTGATTTAAGCGCGTTGTGGATTACTCTTAAACTCGCTTCCCTAACAACAGTCATCTTGTTATTGGTTGGTACGCCACTGGCCTGGTGGTTGGCACGTACTCGTTGGCGCGGCAAGCCTTTTGTGGAGGCGGTGGTTGCCTTGCCGCTGGTTTTACCACCGACAGTGCTGGGTTTTTATCTGCTCGTTGCACTCGGACCGCATGGCCCGGTGGGTAGTCTCTCAATTGCTTTGGGTGGAAAACCCTTGGCTTTTACTTTTACTGGTTTAGTCATAGGTTCGGTCTTGTATTCATTACCATTTGTGGTTCAACCTTTACAGGGTGCCTTTACTGCCATTAGTAAGCAGTTTTTGGAGGCAGCGGCTACCTTGAGGGCATCACCGTTGGATACTTTTTTTTCCGTCATTATACCACTAGCACGCCCCGGATTTTTAACCGCCACAGTGCTTGGCTTTGCCCACACCGTCGGTGAGTTTGGGGTAGTATTAATGATCGGTGGCAATATTCCAGGTAGAACTCAAGTACTTTCCATTGCTATCTACGATCATGTCGAGGACTTGGAGTATGTCCAAGCGCATTGGTTGGCTGGTGGATTACTCTTGCTTTCGTTCCTGATGTTGGTTGCGGTTTACACGTTCAATAGACGATTTATGGTGGTTAATTTATGAACCAAGTAAATATTTTCTTAAAATAAATAGAAACCAATACAGTTAAAATATTTTATGGAGATCATGATTTATGCTATATTCAATTTTCCTAAAATACTATTAAGTGATCGCAATGAAACAACTAGCTTTGATCATTGATCTCAACGTTTGCGTTGGCTGTCATGCCTGCGTAACCAGTTGTAAAGAATGGAATACTTCTGGCTGGGCCGGGCCTTTGTCAGATTTTAATCCCTATAATACCGATCCCACCGGGACTTTCTTTAATAGAGTGCAAACCTTTGAAATTGGAACGTTTCCTAATACTGAAACGGTGCATTTTCCCAAAAGTTGTTTGCATTGTGAGGAGCCGCCTTGTGTCCCTGTTTGTCCCACAGGTGCGAGTTATAAGCGCGAGGAGGATGGTATCGTTTTAGTCGATTATGATAAGTGTATTGGCTGCAAATATTGCTCTTGGGCTTGCCCTTATGGAGCGCGTGAAGTTGATCAGCAACAAAAGGTGATGAAAAAATGCACTCTTTGCGTTGATCGTATTTATGATCAAACTTTGCCAGAATCGGAGCGTAAGCCAGCTTGTGTATTGGCTTGTCCTACTAATGCTCGTTTATTTGGCGATGTTCATGACTCGGATTCTGAGGTTTCTCAGTTAATCCGCGAAAATGGCGGTTATCAATTAATGCCTGAATGGGGAACTAACCCTGCTAATCATTATCTACCTCGGCGTAAGACTCGTTTGAAAATTCACGAGGATGAGCTACAACGTTCTGATAATCCACTGAAAAAAGAAGGCGTGCTGCCAGAGCCTCCGAAAGAGCAGCAGACTTTAGACGATATTTATATGAGTTGGTAAATTCAAGAGGTTATTATGCACCCAGCATTTTCAGTTATTTTTTTGACCACCTTAATTGGTGTTGGACAAGGCTTATTTTTAGCCTTATATAGTGGGCAAATTTATTCTATGATGAACTTGTTGCCAGGGCAAGATAGTCAAAGCTTTTATGCTATTGGAACTTTACTCGCCCTCTTGTTTCTAGCTGCGGGACTGGTTGCCTCTTTTTTTCATTTAGGGCGACCAATGCGCGGTTGGCGTTCTATCAGTCAATGGCGTACTTCTTGGTTGTCCCGCGAAATCATTGTTTTAGGTATAACACTGTTTTTAATACTACTTTATGGCGTTGCTCATTATTTGGCTTGGACTCAGCCCATTTTAATTTTAGGAGAAACATATCCCATTGATCTTTCTCTGGCTATTGGTACATTGGCAATGTTCAGCACTTTTGCCTTATTTATTTCTACGGGTATGATTTACGCTTGTATCAAATTTTTGCAAGAATGGCATAGCCCATTTACTGTAATTAATTTTATTTTATTTGGAGCCGCATCTGGTTTCACTTTAGCGGCAGCCTTTTCAGCGGTGATCGGTAGTGATGTTGTTGTTTTCTATGCTACATGGGCAATTCTCCTGACTTTTGCGGCTTTCTTCACTCGCACGGCTAGTTTAATACGCAATAGCAACTTGAAACCTAAATCAAATTTACAAACAGCAATTGGTGTGCGTCATACGGTAATTGCCCAAAAAGCACAAGGTGCGATGTGCGGTTCTTTTAATACCCGTGAATTTTTCCACGGTAGTTCATTGAGTAAGCTAAAAATCGTTAAAACTATTTTTTTGATATTTGTATTTCCAATACCAATAGGACTTCTCTTAGCGGCAGCATACGGATTTTTTCCAATTGAATTTTCCATTATGGCTTTTATTATTCAATATTTGGGATTGATTGCGGAACGGTGGTACTTTTTCACTGAAGCGAAACATCCGCAGAATCTTTATTATCAGTCGGTGTCTTAATAATCTGAACTGTGATTGATGTGATTAAAGAAATCTATTTCGCAATAATCACAGTTCAAATGACTTACTTGACTTCAAACGTAACCTGCTCCGTAAACCACTCATCATTCGATATTTTTAATAATTTTCCCCGCTCTCCATGCGCTGCACTCACCAATAGCCGTTCCAAAGGATTCAAATTCCTTTGATTACGTCTATAACCATCCTTTTGTAATAAGGATATCTGTATTGGGCGAGTTGTGGCTATAAATTTAAGGCTTTGTTCTCCAGAATTTTTCAGAATTAATATCACATCCTTAATCAATTCCCGCTTTTCTCCTGCCTTAACACGCGCATATTCCATTCGCTCATCGGGATCAGGATAAATAGCGAAAATAGTGCCGTCTGGACTAATATTAATCAGGTAGCAATAATAATCTTGCCTGGAGTTATTGTGCAAAGTAAAAGTGAGAATATCATCTTTATTCAAACGATGTCTCCCAATTTCCTGAAAATTATCAATTGTCTTCTTTTCATAGAAACCCAAATCATACAATGGCATACAATTTCCACCCGTCGGACAAGTTGTGACTTGTTTGAGAATATCCGTTTGTAGTGTCACAGGTGAAGTCGCACCTTGAGAACTGCTTTGGAGTGCTTTAATTTCACGAAGACTCGCAAAATGATTCAAATTGTACTTGAGCAATTCAAGCCCTTTGCTTTTATTACTAAATTTAATTTGCAATTTTTTATGTAACAAGTGTTGATCTGGTGTCATTATCCATAGTTCAGGTGATTGACTAGAATAAGATTTTGGTAAAGCATCGTTATCCTGTTCATAAATGGCTTGGCCATTTTTCCCACGCTTAGGACGCAATAGCTGTAAACGTAAATCCGCCTTATTCGGTTGATTAGTAAGAACATAAGCCGGAACTTCACCCGGAAAAACGGCTCGTATAGCTTGTAACAGCGAACGATCTTTTTTCGGATAATCCGCAGATAGATAAACCTTAATTGGCTTAAAATTATAAGCATGGCTTTCTTCTACCACCAAATCACTTTGCTTGAAAGTTCCAGCCGTAATTTTGCCCTCACTTTCAAAAGTTCCAACTTTGGTAATTTCAATACGGGATTTATTTTTTGGCTGCCGATGCAAGCGATAAATAGAGCCAACAGTCACACCAACAGTCGCACCTGCCAGAATTTTGACCAATTTACCATTGACACTACGAACTGCAACAGTAGCAACAGGCGGAGTCAACTTTCCTCCAAAAACTTGTCGATAACGTTTACCTTCTAATTGTGGCCTTTGGGATTCGCCACGTTTAGAGAATACTGGAGTGTAGGCACGTTTGAACAGTTCATCCCAAGTTTCTCCCACTTGCGCTTGTTGCAAGGCTTTTGCCCAATGCCAAGTAAAGATACCATAATCTTTACCATCATCTCCGTGCGTTTCCGCTGCAAATTCCTTGTTTCGTGCCGCACCGATATGAATACCATGAAGTTCATCAAGTTTGGTATAATTGATTTCTCCCAACAAATGAGAACGATCATCTCGCTCTAAGCCACGACTCACAGGTACTTTACCACGAGAAACAGTCGCGGAATGACAAGAATCGGAGACAAATATCACATGCTTAGTTTTAGCATAAGTCGGATCGTA
>JAUXCJ010000137.1 GCA_030618965.1 Thiomargarita sp. | reverse complement strand
CACCGTCTGCAAAGGCAATCTTTTTTGCCTCTTTAAGTATCATTTCCTGTAGTAGTGTGCCATCTTTTTCTGCTGATAGCGCAACCCCTATATTGTTTAAAGCTTTTAGACGTGAAAGCAAGTCACTTTTTTTTGATTTCATTTGGTCTCACCCATTTGCTGCTTGTAAAGTATTTTCTAATAAACTGGCAACTGTCATTGGACCAACTCCGCCCGGAACTGGTGTAATCCAACTCGCGTTTTTTGAAGCCGCATCGAAATCTACATCTCCCACCAAACGGCCATCATCAAGCCGATTCATACCTACATCAATGACAATCGCCCCCGGCTTAATCCAATCCCCAGCAATAAAAAGGGGTTTACCAACGGCAGCGACGACAATATCGGCATTTCGTACTTTCGCGGGTAAATCGCGGGTACGGCTGTGACAAACTGTAATGGTACAACGTGCAGCCAATAATTCTAATGCCATTGGACGGCCCACAATATTTGATTGTCCAATAATCACAGCATCTAAACCTGCCAGTTCTACACCGGTTTGCGCCAACAAAGTCATCACTCCCTTGGGTGTACATGAACGCAATTTTGGCAATCGCAACGCCAATCGTCCGACATTATAGGGATGAAATCCATCGACATCCTTATATGGAACAATACGTTCAATCACCAATTCACTATCAATATGAGCAGGTAAAGGTAATTGTACCAAAATCCCATCAATGTCATTGTCTTCATTCAATTGATCAAGTAAGTTCAAGAGTGCTTCTTGCGAAGTATTTTCTTTTAAATCATAAGCTTTGGATATAATCCCCACTTCAGCACAGGCATTGCGTTTATGGCGCACATAAACTTGTGAAGCTGGATTATCGCCAACAAGGACGACTGCTAACCCAGGTGGGCGTATACCTTGATCAATACGCGCTTGAACTTGCTGTTGTAGACTCTGGCGTAGTGCCTTAGCAACTGTTTTACCATCTAATATTTTTGCTGTCATTTTTTTATTTGTTTTTGCCATTTTCCTTGAGAATAATATTCTAGTGGCTGATATTGCATTTTATAGCTCATTTTTTGACAATCCTTAATCCAAAAGCCCAAATAAAGATTATCCAAATTCATAAGTTTTGCTTCTTCTATTTCCCATAAAATGGCATAAGCCCCTAAACTACGCGCCGAATAATCAGGATCAAAAAAGGTGTACACTGCTGATAGGCCAGTTTTAACGCGATCAACTACAGCTATAGCCAATAATTGTTCATCCAAACGGAACTCATAAAATCCCGTTCTTGACCAATTACTACTCAAAAATTCTATATAACTCTTTGGGGTTGGATTATCCATACCCCCACCCTCATGACGGCTGTTCTGATAACGACAATAAAGGTCAAAATGTTCTGATTTGAACACTGGAGAAACCAGTGATACTGTCAAATCCTCATTTTTCCGCCACACACGCCGCTGGCTACGACGATGCACAAACTCTTGCACTGGTATACGCACCGATAAACACTCTTTACAATTTTTACAATCATGGCGATAAATATGATGACCACTCCGTCTAAAACCGTATAAAGATAACCTATCATATACCGCAGTTAGTTCTGGCAAATTTGGATCTAAAAATACCGTTGTTGCCAAACGGTCGCCTAAATAAGTACATTCATGGGGTGGTGTTGGATACAGATGTATTTTATTGCTCATGCCATTTAGTCCTATACGCTAAGCTGAAACTAAATCAAATTGCCATGCGCCCTTATGTCCGGGTAATTCACTGAAACGATTCAACAAAGCGCGAAATTTATGGCGCGGAATAGTCGTTGCACCTAAACTTATCAAATGTTCACTTTCTATTTGACAATCAATCAATTCATATCCCCAAGCTTGTAATTGCCAAACAAAATGTGCAAAAGCGACTTTAGAGGCATCAGTCATCAGGCTAAACATAGATTCACCAAAAAAAACCTTGCCCAAACTTACGCCATACAGTCCCCCGACGAGTTTTCCTTCATGCCAGCATTCGACAGAATGTGCAAAACCAAGTTGATGTAATTCAGTATAAGCATCCTGCATTTCTTCATTAATCCAAGTACCATCCGGAGTTCTCCGAGGACTGGCACAAGCTTCAATGACAGCCCGAAAACTTTGATCCATTGTCACTGTAAATTTACCTTTACGAATGGTTTTTCGTAAACTACGTGACACTCGCAAATTCTCAGGCAATAACACTAATCGTTGAGCAGGTGACCACCATAAAATGGGTTCATTTTCGTTATACCAAGGAAAAATCCCTCGACGATAAGCTACAATCAAACGATCAACTGTTAAATCACCACCAACAGCTAATAAGCCATCAGGAAATTCTAAAGCCGATTTCAAAGGCGGAAAATCGTCTGAAGCTGCATGGCGGGAAATAATGTAGGGTTGTTGTTGCATTATTTATATTTTTACCTCAAACGATTCAAACGCTCAACTACTTCATCCCAATCAACGGCTTCAGTTAAATGACACCAAGACATTCGCAATGCACCTTGTATATTCTCATCAGCTAATCCCATTGCTTTGAGAACATGGCTGGGCGTATAACTAGAAGAAGTACAAGCGGAGCCATTAGAAATCGCAACTATCCCCTTTAAAGCCAACATCGCCGCCTCAGAATCTACCCCAGCTATCGAAAAATTAATCACATGCGGTAAACAACGCTCTAAATCACCATGAATAACAGGATTAAAAACTGCTAAAGCCTTTAAAAGCTTATCACGATAAACACGACAAAAATTAGCCCTTTCTTCAGAATGTTTTAAGGCAAGTGCCGCCGCTACGCCAAATCCGACAATTAAAGGTACTGCTAAAGTACCTGGCCTTAATTTCCGTTCTTGCCCGCCACCGTACATCAAAGGCTTGAGTGGCACTTTCTGATAGCCACGACGGCGCACAATCAAGGCTCCAATCCCTTTAGGACCATAAATCTTATGGGCACTGGCACTAATCATATCAATACGTGGATTGCGGAGCGTTGAAATTTCTTTACCAAATCCTTGTGCCGCATCAACATGAAAAAAAGCCTCATGCTCTGCGAGCAGAGTAGCAATGTCAGCAATGGGTTGAATAACCCCAGTTTCATTATTAACGTGCATCACAGATACAAGCAAAGTCTCCTCTCGAATAGCCTCATTTATCGCGTCGGGTTCAACCCAACCGGCTTTATTTGGGGGGACTAGCGTTACTTCAAAACCCAGTTTTTCCATTTCTATTAATGGCTCAAGTACTGCTTTATGCTCAATTTGGGTGCTGATAATATGTTTTTTATTATAATCTCTTAATCCTAGAATAGCTAAATTATTACTCTCAGTTGCGCCGCTGGTAAAAATCACCTCTTCACGCTTGGCTGCTAACATTTCAGCTATTTGATCTCGTGCATTTTGAACTGCTTTTTTTGCCCGTGCGCCAAATTCATGAGTACGGCTGCCCGCATTACCAAATTCTGTTGTTATATATTTCAATACGGCCTCACGCACTTTAAATTCCATCGGTGTTGTGGCATTGCAATCAAGATATATTGTCATATTTTAACCTTAATAATGCTTGATTAATTCTCAATATAATCATAGAATTTTTAGATTCTTTATATTAACAAACTGGAGAAACAATGAAAAAACTCAAATTATACACAGCTTTGCTCATATCCATGTCACTAGGCGCAGCCTATGCTGGCGAAGGTTGGCTGGCTTTAACAACCGTTCCCCAAGATGCCGATATTTATGTCGATTGTCAACTGAAGGCTAAAACGACCCCTGTTATTCTACCGTTACCCTCTGGCAATCACCAGATTGAAGTAAAAAAGGATGGACAACAAGTCAGATTAAATCTGTTAATAACAGATGGGGCTGTCATCTCCAAAAAATTTGTACTGATTGATTCGCCTCCATCATTGTTTTTTAAAGGAAAGAAGGTCAACATTTCTGAAATTCTTGATCCCAAACGGGACAGTTTTGAAACAGAGCAAGCATTTCAAGCACGTCGCCAAGACTTATTAGAAAACCGTGAAGTTTTGATTGAAACCTTTAATCAAGCAGTGCAACAACATGATTTAAATTATCAGGCGGGCGTGGCTAATTTGGATAAAAAAGCTTATGAGATTAACAGCAAAATCTTTCCAGTCCGTATCGAATGGAAAGCTTGGGCAAAAGTATTTGATTTACCTAAACAAAGCTATATTTTTGCCACAGTCGATCAGGCAAAAGCCTTGTGGCAAGAAGGGCAACAAAAACCCGTTTTTGTCTCTTTAGCTGATGAAGATAATCAAATCAAAGCCAGTAAATTTATGTTGACAGGTATGGATAAAAAATGGCCAGTTGTCAATTCTTTTCGTGATAGCTTGTTAGATGAGCAGTTTGGGCCAAAAATGGTGATTATTCCCGCCGGGGATTTTCTGATGGGAGATATTCAAGGCACCGGTTATCAGAACGAACAGCCTGTACATCAGGTTTCCGTAGGCAGTTTTGCTATGAGTGCGTATGAAATTACTTTTGCTGATTATGATCTTTTTACCCAAGCGACTGGGGGTGAACAACTAAATGATCAGGGTTGGGGACGCGATAACCATCCCGTGATTAATGTTTCTTGGCATGAAGCCACCGCTTATGTCGAATGGTTAAGCCAACAAACGGGACAAAATTACCGCTTACCAACTGAAGCTGAATGGGAATATGCGGCAAGGGCAGGCACAACAAGTAAATATTGGTGGGGTAATGAGATTGACACTGATAAAGCGAATTGTGCCGGCTGCGACAAGCAATGGGATTATACCGCACCGACGGGTTCTTTTGCGCCAAATCCTTTTGGCTTATCTGATACAGCGGGAAATGTCAGAGAATGGACATGTTCCGCGTATGAGAAAAAATATCAAGGGGCTGAGTTGAGTTGTACCAATCAGGATGAAGATAATCAGCTTCGTGTCATTCGCGGTGGCTCTTGGTATAATTGGCCAAGACAATTGCGGGCGGCTGATCGGAGTTGGAAAGCTGTTGATATTCGAGTTAATAATGTCGGATTTAGAGTAGTTCGACGCTGATCAGTCGGGGCAACCACAGGGTGGTTGCCCACACTTTCTTATATAGGAATCCTAAATAAGTTGAAAATCAGACCTCCGAGGTTTTGAAAACCTCGGAGGTCTTGGCATCCACAAATCAAAT
>JAUXCJ010000360.1 GCA_030618965.1 Thiomargarita sp. | reverse complement strand
TTACGGAACACCAGGAAAAATGGCAACCAAATTAAAAATTGTTGATGCAAAAACGGGAAACAAGCTTTCTTTAGGTCAGGCTATTGGAAGGTATTTTGCTTATATACCCTCGCTTCTGCCTTTAGGGCTGGGGATAATTTGGGTAGGTATAGATAAAAAAAAACAAGGTTGGCACGATAAATTAGCTGGAACTGTTGTAATTAGAAGTAACCAATCAGAACCCGTTAAATTTGATAATTAGGTATAACAATCGCGTCAACTCGAACTGCCAAAAGCTGTGCTA
The DNA here is from genome assembly GCA_030618965.1 of Thiomargarita sp. Lineage (GTDB taxonomy): Bacteria > Pseudomonadota > Gammaproteobacteria > Beggiatoales > Beggiatoaceae > JAUXCJ01. Next base: position 2,714 of record JAUXCJ010000360.1, on the reverse strand, counting down.
CTTCGCTAGAATGAATATTCATTTAAAACACAGGAACATACAAAATGTCAGATGGTAAAATTTACAACATATTACCCGATGCCGCAGCAAAGGCGCATATTTCTGAGGAAAAATATCAAGAAATGTATGCCCAATCTATTTCTGATCCCGATAGCTTTTGGGCGGAGCAAGCCAAGGAGTTTATAACTTGGTTTAAGCCTTGGGACAAAGTCCAAAATGGCAATTTTAATGAGGGCAATATTCGTTGGTTTGAGGGGGGGAAACTCAACGTTTCTTATAATTGCTTAGATCGTCATCTGGAAACACGGGGCGATAAAGTAGCCATAATTTGGGAAGGCGATGATCCTCAAGTTTCTCAAAACATCACTTATAAAGAATTACACGAAAAAGTTTGCCGTTTCGCTAATGTGCTTAAGGCACGGGGTGCTAAAAAAGGAGATCGTATTTGCATTTATTTACCAATGATTCCCGAAGCAGCCGTAGCAATGCTGGCTTGTACCCGCATTGGAGCAATACATTCCGTGGTATTTGGAGGATTTTCACCAGAAGCTTTAAAAGATCGCATATTAGATTCAGATTGTCAGATTGTCATCACAGCCGATGAAGGCTTGCGAGGCGGACGTGCTGTCCCTCTAAAAGCTAATGTCGATACAGCCATCACTGAATGTCCAAATGTTCACAGCGTTATTGTAGTTCAAAATACCAAGCATCATGAGGCTTGGAAACCTGGGCTGGATATTTGGTATCACGAAGAAATTGAGAAAGTTTCTGCTGATTGCCCTGCCGAGGAACTGGACGCTGAAGACCCTTTATTCATTCTTTATACTTCCGGTTCTACTGGCAAGCCCAAAGGAGTTTTACATACGACAGGCGGTTATCTGCTTTTCACTGCGATGACTCACAAGTATATCTTTGATTATCATGAAGATGATGTTTATTGGTGTACAGCAGATGTAGGTTGGGTTACCGGCCATTCTTATATTATTTATGGTCCTTTAGCAAATGGTGCGACGACTTTAATGTTTGAAGGCGTACCAACTTACCCCGATGCCAGCCGCTTTTGGCAAGTTGTGGACAAACACCAAGTCAGTATTTTTTATACTGCACCTACCGCAATTCGTGCCTTAATGAGTCAAGGCGATGCACCAGTAAAAGCTACTAGTCGTAAAAGTTTACGCCTCCTAGGTAGCGTCGGAGAACCAATTAATCCTGAAGCATGGGAATGGTATTATCACGTTGTCGGCGAAGGGCGTTGTCCGATTGTAGATACATGGTGGCAAACGGAAACTGGCGGCATTATGATTACGCCACTACCTGGCGCAACCAAGCTAAAACCCGGTTCAGCAACGCGGCCATTTTTTGGAATTGTGCCTCAAATCGTGAACAGTGAAGGCGAAGTTCTTGAAGGTGCTACAGAGGGCAACTTGATTATTAGTAAACCTTGGCCATCCTCATTACGAACAATCTATGGAGATCATCAACGCTTTATTGATACCTATTTGACAACATATCCAGGGAATTACTTCACAGGTGACGGAGTGCGGCGCGATGAAGATGGTTATTATTGGATAACTGGACGAGTCGATGACGTTATCAATGTATCAGGGCATCGCATGGGAACTGCTGAAGTAGAAAGTGCCCTAGTTCTGCATGAAGCAGTTGCAGAAGCGGCAGTTGTAGGCTATCCACATGATATTAAAGGACAAGGTATTTATGCTTATGTCACTTTGATGGCAGACAGAGAACCGACTTATGAATTACGCAAAGAACTAGTCAAACAAGTTCGCACAGAAATTGGTCCAATTGCCTCACCAGATGTGATTCAATGGGCACCTGGATTGCCTAAAACTCGTTCAGGTAAAATCATGCGCCGTATTTTGAGAAAGATTGCTGCTAATGAAATCAATGCTTTGGGAGATACCTCGACTTTGGCTGATCCTAGCGTGGTTGAGAATCTGATTGAACAAAGGGCTAATCGCTAATTGTTGCAAGCTCTTTTGGAGTCCAAAGCTTCAGCTTTGGACGACTAGCCAAAGCTAAAGCTTTGGACTCCTACTTATGTTAATCGCAATTCTATCATTAAATAAAATGATTATACTTACAGGCAGAATTTAAGAACTTATGCAAAAAAACGGTTTTAACTTAATTGAAATGGCAATAGTCTTACTGATTCTCAGCTTACTACTTATGCAGCTTTTAAACCCAATTTCCGCTAAAATTGACCATATTCGGTACAAAGAAACCGAAAAAACCTTAGAAACTATAAAAAAAGCCTTATTAGGATTCACTGCTATTCATGGACGCTTGCCCTATCCTGCCTCGAATCCTGAAACTGGTTTACAAGATTCAACCCTTCATAAAAAAGAAGCTTATTTAGCCTGGGCAGAATTAGGCGTAGGGAGGCAAGATGCGTGGGGTAATCCATTTCGTTATCGGGCTGAGGATGAATATACAGAAATCCCACTTTATGACAAAATATTTGCAAAAGATAGCAGTTTAAGAGTCAAAAATAAAAACGATTATTATTTCACAACCAAAAGCGGTGATTCTCGCGTCGCTGCGGTTATATTTTCTTATGGTAAAAACGGCATACCAGAAAATGATAATGCGAATTTGAATAAAACCTTTATTTACGATGTTTATGTAGAAAATGAATTTGATGATATATTAACTTGGCTTTCCAGAAATACCTTAGTCAATTATTTACCTTTACC
>JAUXCJ010000307.1 GCA_030618965.1 Thiomargarita sp. | reverse complement strand
GTCCTTTGGTAGGTCATCAAGCATTTCTTCAATACTTATTTTTTCTTGACGTTGGATGTTAGTTTAGTCTTTATTCTGAAAATCCTACTTATTCAGCATTATTTCTAGTAAAGCTATGAATCAGACGACGCTCTTTTTTCGTTGGTCGTCCCATACCTCGTGAACGTAAAGCTGCATCTTGATGACGTAACACGCCAGCTTGTTCACGTTTTTCAATACTTTCCGCAGTTTCTTCATATAATAAAACCGCCTCTTTTGCGGGTCGGCGTTGTATTGATAAAGCTTGCACAATCACAGTGCGTTCAGTATAACCAGTGCGTATTTTCAATTTATCACCAATATGCACTTCTTTAGCGGGTTTAATGCGTTGTTCATTAAGGTAAACTTTACCACCGCTCACTGCATCTGTGGCTAAGCTGCGTGTTTTAAAAAAACGCGCCGCCCATAGCCATTTATCCAATCTGACTTTAGTATTTTTATTTGATGTTTGCATAATAAATTGCTTTTAAAGTAGAATTATAAACAATGCCCATTCTCCTATTCATATCCTTGGTGCGTTGTTCAACAATTTCACGCGCATCACCCGCCAGCCAACGCTTTTTAATCTCCCAATACTCTGGCATCCTTTTCTCATTTAATACCGAATTGGCAGCCAAGGTGAGAAAAATAGCTTGCGCTTTTTGGGATTGGATAGAATTGATAGATAGAGCAGCCCAATCAATGACTTCAATACGATCAATGGGACGGTAAATCACCGCCAATAAGGTATATTTGCCACTAATTTCTTCAATAGCTGTTAAAATGTAATAATGATGATTATAAATATTATTTTTTTTCAATAACTCTTGAAAAAACGACGTTGCCTGTTTCATAGTTTTGAATATAAAATCAGTATTTTTTTGATAATCTATCAATGCTTTACCATAAATTAATTGATAAGTATCATCCAATCTGATTTCGGCTTGGGCTTTAATTAATCCGTGATTAATTGCCCGTAAATCTGTTGAAAAATAATAGGGTACAGAGGCAATGCCCTCTAGTAATCCAGAGGCAATTTGAAAGGGAGAAAGTAAAGTTATGCCAACTAATGTCTCTGCTGACACATTCGCTTTTTTAGTAGGCGATGCACAGGCTGAAATCAGACAAAAACACATTAAGGCAACTGATCGTTTTTTCATCGTCTAAATTCCATAAAGTCGATGATTTAAGATCATAAAGTTTATCACGTTTTTAAGTAGCTAGGAGAAAAAATTTGATAAAAGGCCTAATTATTACAATTTTAACAGGTATTGCGGTAGGTCTCATATTGCTTTGGATTGAATATACTTATTTTATTCCGATATTTCTACCAGCGGAGGAACCAGCTTTGCCAACAGAGACTTCAAATCCTTGCCCGTGTACACCCGGCAAAATTTTTAATGATACTTTCTTAAAAAAGAATTATTTAGGCCCGGAAATGGTGGTTATTCCAGCCGGACAATTTCGTATGGGAGACATTCAAGGCACGGGTGCAAAGTGGGAACAGCCCGTACATGATATATTTCTGCGTCGATTTGCTATCAGTCGTTATGAAATTACCTTTGCAGAATATGACCTTTTTGTGATAGCTACTGGTGCTAGAAGCCCTGATGATGCCGGCTGGGGGCGTGGAAATCTCCCTGTCATTAATATCTCATGGAAAGAAGCCACGATTTATACCGAATGGTTAAGCCAACAAACCGAAAAAGAATATCGTTTACCAACAGAAGCCGAATGGGAATACGCAGCACGGGCTGAAACTGACACAAATTATTGGTGGGGAAATGACATTGGGCATAATCTCGCTAATTGTGAAGATTGTGGCAGTTACTGGAGTAATCGGAAAACGGCACAAGTTGGTTCATTTGCGGCTAATTTGTTTAAATTATATGATACCGTAGGCAATGTTTATGAATGGACTTGCTCAGAATATGAAGAGAAATATACAGGCAGGGAACAACGTTGTTTGAGCAAACATAATACAACAGCTTTGCGTACAATTCGTGGTGGTTCTTGGTACAGCCATTCGAGATTTGCGCGAGCGACTAATCGTTATCGGTTTTCGCGGAACTATCGTGATAACAATATTGGTTTTCGTGTCGTCAGATTAATATTTGAACAAGCCTCTACAGATTAATCATTTAAATAAATAGTTAGGAGCATTTATTTTGAGAAACTTCCAATCTAGTTTAGTAATTTTATTGGTTTTATTCCTATCGTCATGCAACCAAACTGTTGGTACTTATGAAGAAAATAATGAGCTTATAACAGAAATTGAGATAATGATGTATGAAAGTTTCCCACAACAAGTAAATGTGGTTGTGAGAGGGCAATTTACTTATAGTTGTACAAAAATTGATGACATCATTGAGACTCAAAGCGGTAACACTTTGATGCTGACAATTACGACAAGTCGTGAAACAAATAAGGTTTGTAGTCCAGTGAATCAAGCATTTGTGGAAGTCATTCCTCTCAATGTTGTAGGGTTAAGGGCTGGGATTTATAACGTCAAGGTTAATAATTTGAGTGAATCTTTTGAATTGGATGTGGATAATTTCGTGCAATAAATACTATTGTCTGAATCATAATTTACATACAGATGGAATTTTTCATAGCTCATATTGGGTTTTGAAGAGCCTTATCTAATCCCCAAACCCTTATGCGTTTGCACACTCAATCGCCATTGTGGATGCGCTAAACAATAAGCCACTGCCAATTGGGTATTTTCCTGACGTTTTATACCATCCATAGGTTGCAAGTAAAAATATTTAAAATCAAGCTGTTCAAACATTTCCGGTGTGGCATCGGGCTGTGGGTAGACTAATTTTAGTTCGTCGCCACTGGTTAAAACTAAAGGGGCATCGGCTTTGGGACTTACACAAATCCAGTCTATATCTGGTGGTGCTGCTAATGTGCCATTAGTTTCGATAGCAATTTCAAATCCAGCTTGATGAAATGCCTTGATTAATGGCGTATCCAATTGTAATAATGGTTCTCCGCCAGTACAGACTACAAAAGGGGGTTTTGTTGATGGCCAATTTTTTGCCACTTGCTGAACTAAGGCTTGCGGCGAATCAAATTTGCCCGCATCAGCTCCGACAAAATCAGTATCGCAAAATTGACAAATGGCTTTAGTACGATCTTTTTCACGTCCAGACCATAAATTGCAACCAGTAAAGCGACAAAAGACAGCGGGTCGCCCAGTATGGTAACCTTCACCTTGTAAACTATAGAAAATTTCTTTTATGCTATAAGTCATGAGATTAAATTGAAACAAAGCTATTATATTCAAACTACGCGCGATGATCACCGTATTGCTTGGCTTGCGGCTTTAGCAATTACGATTCATATTGCAGAAAGTGCGCTACCTAGCCCATTACCCGGTGTAAAACCTGGGTTGGCTAATGTGATAACAATTGTAACGCTAGTATTATTCGG
>JAUXCJ010000016.1 GCA_030618965.1 Thiomargarita sp. | reverse complement strand
TACGATCCGACTTATTAATGTTATTCTAGATACGCGGCGTGATCAATCATTGGTTTGAGTGTGGGTGTATTGAATACGCTTTCTTTTAGAAAGTCTAAAATATCTTTGGGTTCCCACCTTTCCACATTTTTTTGAAAATGCTTGTATAAGGCATCTGCCAAGGAAGACGGTTGCACATATTGTTTAAGAACACCCCCCTTTTCTTGTAAATAATCTCTCAGAAATCGCTCAAAAGTCGCCCATAAATATAAGACAAATAAACCTTCTATTTCTCTCATTTCCAGACTGGGTGCCGCTGTTTTATCTTCTAAGAGTCTTAACGCATCATCCCCTTGGTACAGCGTTTTTTTTCGCAAGCCTTGTTGAAAAATTTGTAAGGCTTGTTGACATTCTTCATTGGAATGTCCAGGAGAACGAACGATTACTCGTCTCGTGATTTTAAAGGCTTCATTAGCACATAAAATGGCTTTCCAAGTGGCTGGTAATGGATTATTCATCAAATTAACTCCATCTGATTATCAGAAACTCTTTTGATGATTTCCAAAAATACTTCTTTAGTAATTGGACATATTTGATTTTTATTTTTGATAATCCAATACCAACCTTCAGTTTCAAATCCTTCATCCATCAAGCATTCCTTGCCATTTCGTTCGGTGTGAATTAGGTTTTTTTCCTGTATGTAAGCGACTTCTTCTTCATCCCATGCGCCCTTGATTTCAATCAAATCCTCTCCTGTTAAAAAACTTATACCTTCTGGCAATAAATTTGCGATTACACTATCAGGTGTCGGTACACCTTTTTTAATAATAGATAACAGAGGTACTTCATATTCCCCAGTTTTATCTTCAAGGAGGGCGTTTTCAGTTTGTACTGTTTCAAAAGGCGTGGGTAGCCACTTTTTGACTTGCCCAAAAAATTGATTCACTTTTTCCAGATAAAGCTGTTGTTTCTCTTGTGGTGTTTGTTGAATATTGGTTATGGATGTCATTTTTAATGTTCTCCTAAATAAAATACTTAAATACTGTATAACGATGAGAGCGGGAGCTTGGGAACGAGAAAAATTTTTTGTAAAGCGGCATAATTATCCATTCAATACTCACTTAATACTGAACCATGAATTTTATGGTACCTTAAAAATTTGATTGTAGGGTGGGCAGCAAAAAGACGCTGCCCACCGTTCCCAGCATGGTGGGCTAAAGCGTTGAATTCCAACCCTCAAACTTCAGTAATTCACTTCTTGATTAACACTTCCACCCGCCGATTCCGAGCCCGTCCAGCTTCAGTGCCATTATTAGCTATAGGTTTCCGATCCGCTTCGCCTCTTATCACTAACTTATTATATGTGAGCGTTGGGCATTGGCGCATTAGGTATTCTGCCACAGCAACAGCACGTTGCAAGGATAATTTCTGTTTGTAATTATCCGTAGGGCTGTTATCCGCATGGCCAGTAATCACAATGCTCTTGATCTGAGCCAGATTTTGACAGATTTGGGTGGCTAATTTGTCTAACAGTCGTTTGACTTGGGCTGTTAAAGTGGCTTTACCCGGGGTAAAGGTTATCTGATTAGTGGGTGCTTGCACTTTGACTTTTTTACCCGAAACGTCCTCCTCGCTCTCTTTAGGTTCTTGGAGAGGGACAGTCGCTTCATTTTTGCCAAGCAGTTGTTGTCGTTCAGATCTGTTGCCGCTTCCGCCAACGTTTGATGTAGCTGCCGGACTACTGCTGATTCGGCCACTTACGATACTCTGCGGCTGCGGGTATCTCATGCCTTTAGTGGCAAAACCACGTCGTTTCTTAAAGGCGCGTCGTCTCATATTCGGAGTGGGTGCCGGTTGTTCGCCGAATACACCTTGATATGAGACTCCTTCGGGTAGTTCTACTGGTTGCACGACGGTTTGCGGTTTGCCGTCAACATTCACGATTTGTTCTTCGACCGCCACAAAGCTGGTCCATTGCGTCATGAGGCGATAATTTAAGCCCAGTTCGGTGACTTGTTTAACCAGTGCGGTGGTTTGCCCTTGGCGTACCATTTGATTCATCAATTGACGCACTTTTTGTCGTGCCCAGACGGTTGCCATCGCTTTATGGGCGGGGGCATTTTGGGGTAGTTCAACACGCAGTTGTTGTTGATAGGCGCGATTGGCTAGTTGTCCGCGTACCCTAATAGTTTCTACTCCGCCTTTGGTATAACGGCCATGAATACGAATCGGTTGTCCGGCCCATAAATCTGGCACTTTGGCGGGATAAAGTTCGGTGACATCTAGCTTGCCCCAGTCGATCTCAATATGCGCTAAAGCTGGACGATCAACGCGCTGGAAAAATTGATCGATGACTTTGTCGCTGTTTTCATCTTGACGCACATAAAAGGCTTCGCCGCGACCGATTTCAGCCGCTCTGTCTAATAGGTAGCGATTGACTGATGAGCCAACGCCGAGACTGAAGACTCTGGCACCGCGTCTTTCTTTTTCAATGGCTTGAAAGATACCAAACTCGTTGCCGACATAGCCATCGGTTAGTAAGAAGGCGATGCGTAAGTAGCCAGCGGTGGCCGGTTGTGCGAGAGCATCTATGATGCCTTTACGCATTTCGGTGCCACCGCCTCCTCGAAAACGTTCGACATAACGCAAGGCTTCATTGACGTGCGCTAAGGTTTTGCGTTTAGGTTGACTCCAGAGCGTTCCGGTATCGCCGGCAAAACGCACGACATTGAATAAGTCGGTTGAACGCATGCCTTTGATGAGCCGACGCATCGCTTCTTTAGATTTTTCTATGGGAAACCCGCCCATTGAGCCAGAGGTGTCAACAATAAAAATCAGTTCACGCGGTATCACTTGATCATCAGTAACGGTGCGTTGCGGTTGGATAATTAGAGTGAAAAAGCCGCCGTGCTCGTCATGGTGAGCAATGGTAGCGATTTCAGGTACTTGGCCAGCGACTTGATAGCGTAACACAAAGTCTTTATTGGGCAGTCTATCAGCAGAGTGCAATTGAATCTGTTGCTCATGTTGATTAATATTTTTAGTATCAATTACATGAGAACTAGAATGAACATTTTTAATGGGGACACCGGCATCTAATTTCACCGCTAAGGCAATATCATGGCCAGTGCGCTCGCCGGGTTTGAGTACCGGTGGCGTAATACGAGAGGCATCGGCTACGGCATCGGTATCTGGTGCCCAGCCAGTGCCACTGTGTCCGGTGGCGACTTTAGCTGGAATATAGCGAGGGCCAACTACCATCGGGAAAACCAACTCATAACTGCCTTCGGCATAACGTAGAATATTGACATAGCGAATCGTAATAATCACGTTATCGCCGGGCATAATATTGGCGACTGATTGCGTAAAGATATTGGGACGCTCTTGCTCCAACAGTGAAGCGCGTTGCCCTTTAGCTCGCGCTTGTTCATAAATCTGGCGAGCTTCTTTTCGACGTTTAATGAGGCCCTTGATAGTGCGCGACCCAATCGTCATTTGCATATCATCCACAGCGGCATCATTGGGCAAGGGAAACGTATAAACCGCCTCAATCGGTTTTTTAAATGGGTTATGATAATGCTGAGTCACAGTCGCACTGGCGACAAAACCAGAAATTTCGATATTGACATCAGTGTGCTTCAGTGGCATTTCCAGTTTAGTCTTTGGTGTTTCGCCACCCATTTGTGTCACTTCAAGCGTACCCGGATTAACATCCTTGACAAGCTTGCCCGGTCGCTCATTGGCATGAGTGGGTAGAGAGCCGGATAACAATAAGAATGTCATGGCAAAGCTGAAAAAAATTGATTTCATAAGGTTTGTCCTCTATGTTGATCAAGTGGTGATTATACGCTTATACCTAATAATGTGTCATCTTCAATGACCAAACTTGTCTGAACCTTGAGTTTAAATGATTGAAATTTTGGCAGGATTTTTTGAAAATAGATTTTATCCTTATAATCCTTACTAGAGTATTTGAAGATTATTTCCAAAACACTTAATTATTAATATGTTACGTAGTATTTCTATCTGACCTTTATGTGCAACTTGTTGATAACATAACAATAGACATATATACCCAGTAAAAATGGACTCTTTGAGACTGTATGAGACATTCTTTTTACTGAGAGTGCTTCCTAAAGAAGCACAAATATAGTTTTGACCTCAAAATCAAGCACTATATTTCAATAATTTACATGATTATAACCGCAAATATTTACGATAACCTATTGATAACAATTATGATAGAAAGCATTACTTAAAAACTTTAGATCCTTATAATCCTTATAATCAAGGTTCAGACAATGTTACGCCGAGCGTCATAGTAATCACGAAAATCACAAAAATCACAGTTCAAATTATTTGGGAACCAGTCTAATATATGAAACTACAACAATTAGAATTAACCAATTTCCGTCCTTTTAAAACCTTAAATATCCAGTTTGGAGAACAATTAACGGTTTTCGTCGGTATTAACGGGGCTGGTAAAACCAGCATTTTAGAAGCTTTAGCAATTATGTTATCACGATTGTTTAGACGAATACGTTCTACAAAAGGTACTGGACAATTTTTCACCGATTCTGATATACGAAAAAATGCAAGTGAAACCGCTAACTCAATTGAAATTGAATTTAATCAAAAATCAGTTTCATGGAAAGTGGTAAAAACCAAACGCGGCAGAAAAAAGCAGGCGATTACAAATCTGACTGCTATCAAAGATATTGTAGAACAAATACATGAATCTTTTGAAATAAATGAAGAGCATAGTGTTCCATTAGCGGTTTTTTATGGAGTCAATCGCGCCGTCTTAGATGTACCTTTGCGGATACGAACTAAACGCAAGTTTGACCAACTTTCTGCTTATGAGCAAGCATTAACAGGTGGGCGCAATGATTTTCGTCGTTTTTTTGAATGGTATCGTGGGCGTGAAGATTTTGAAAATGAACAAAAACTTTACCCAATTGAACCAAGTGTTGGCGACAATTTGCAATATCAAGAACCACAACTTCAAGCTGTTAGAAAAGCGATTCTTGCCTTAACTGGTTTCTCGAATCTGAGAGTAAGACGAGCCCCATTACGAATGGAAGTTAAAAAAGCTAAACAACATTTTGATGTCAACCAATTGTCGGATGGAGAAAAATGTTTATTAGCATTGGCGGGAGATTTAGCACAGAGGTTAGCAATCGCCAACCCTGAACTAAGCGAGCCGCTTGAGGGACAAGCAATTGTGCTGATTGATGAAATCGAGTTACATTTACACCCCGAATGGCAGCATAGAGTCATCCCTAAATTGCTTAAAACCTTTCCAAATTGTCAGTTCATCTTAACAACCCATTCACCACTGGTACTCTCGCATGTGCATTGCGAAAATATTTGGTGTTTAGTTCAAACTGAACAAGGCATGGAGGCAGTGCAGCCAGATGGCACTTATGGACAAGATTCCAATTTTTTACTTAAAACTTTGATGGGTTCTAGCTATCGCCCCAAAGAAATTGATAATAAAATACATCAGCTTTTTCAACTTATTCGTCAAAACACAACAAAGGCACGGGAACTTTTAAATCAATTGCAATCGGAAATCCAAGGTGAATCGCCAGAACTGGTTCGTGCAGAGGTATTGCTTCATCGCCGGGAGCTTATGAACCAATGAAATATATTGATAAAGACACAGAACCACGTTTTTTCACGGAATGGAAAAACCAAGACAAAATGTACCAACGAGGACGTTCAAACTGGAAACGATTAGATTCGACAACTAAAAAACAACTACATAAAGCTTTAATCAATGAACAAGGTGCTATTTGCTGCTATTGTGGAACTAGGATTAGGGTAAATGAAAGTCATATAGAACATTTTCGCCCTCAAAAACAATATCCAAAGTTAAAGTTTGAATACAATAATTTACTCTGCTCTTGCCAATTTGAACTTCAAAAAACTGAACCCAGACATTGCGGCAATGCCAAAGGCAGTTGGTTTGATGAAAACCTGACAATTTCTCCACTTGAACTTAGCTGTGAATCTAGATTTGAGTATTTAGAAGATGGCAGTGTACAAGCCTCTAATAATAATGATGAGGCTGCCAACCAAACCATTAAACACTTAGCATTAGACATTAATAAGCTTCGTGAACTGAGACAAGCAGCAATTTTTGCGGCACTAGAAGATATTGAGATTTTAGATGAAAAAATGATTCAAGAACAAATAGTTTTTTATTCACAACGTAATAGCGCAGATGAACTGATACCCTTTTGTTCCGCCATTATCAGCGTACTATCAAGTTTACTGAACTGAACCACGGTAGATTTGATTATTTGGAGTGCAAGGTAACCTTGCACTCCAGCGGGAAAATACGGTTGATTAGTATCCCCATCCCTGAAGCAGGATATCAGCATCTACTGGATCAGCTCGTAGGTTGGACTGACGATAGGAAGTCCAACAAATTCGCCAAAACGTGTTGGAGTTCGCATACTCACTCCAACCTACACGGGATACCTCATATTTAAACTCGATGAACAAGTTTGTCGCAGTGGTGAGTACAACGAATGTAGGACAACGAATAAAGAGGTTCTTGAATCTTGAAGGTTTTATTCGTTGTCCTACATTCGTTGTACTCACACACATTCTGAGAGTCTAGCCACTTAATTATCGAGTTAAATGCACCAAAAATCCATTCGCACACACAATCCGCTACCATTAGCTACATCATCCAATTGAATTTCCACATTATGTAATTGAGCCACCTTTTGGGCAATCGACAATCCTAAGCCGCTTCCCTGAATATTCTGATTTTCGCCCCGATAAAAGCGTTCAAATATCTGTTTTCGCAATGATGGCGGGATACCTGGGCCATTATCGCTGATCGAGACTCTCAATCGAGATGATTGCAAATTCTCCAAAGATACTGTGACTTGTCCATCCTCTGGTGTGTAACAAATGGCATTATCAACCAAGTTACGGAGCATCAAATAGAGTGCATTTTGATTAGCTTCTATGATTGTCAATGTTGCCGTCTTTTCTAAACCTAAATCTATCCCTTTCTTTAAAGCTTGCTCAGTTAAGTCGATGATGATTTGGCTGACTAATTCGTGCATATCAAGGCGGGAAGTGGGCATGGTTTGGGTGGCATCCATGCGAGCTAGGGTTAATAATTGCGTGACTAAATGTGTGGCGCGATCAACACCGATGAGTATTTGTTGCAAAGCTTGTTCGCGTTGTTGGGGATCAATAGCACGTTGTGCTACTTGAGCTTGAGTTTTTAACCCAGCTAATGGGGTGCGTAGTTCATGGGCAGCATCGGCGGTAAAACGTCGCTCATTTTCAAAAGCTCGTTCCAGTCGGATAAACAGATTATTAAGCGCATTAACCAATGCTTTTATTTCTAAAGGTATTTGATGAATATCCAGTGATTGCAATTGTTCCGGGGTACGCGCTGCAATGTCGGTAGCGACTTGTTGTAAAGGTTTGAAACTACGACCAACACTAATCCAAATCAAGAATGCTAATAAGGGCAAAGTCATTAGTAACACATTGAGTGTGCTTGATATAATTTCGCTAATCAGTTCATCACGGATGTCATAACGCTGGGCAGTTTGCACGATAAATTTACCATATTTTCGGGTAAAAACTCGCCATAAATGCTCATCGAACCAATAATCACTATACTTAACATCAGCATCATGACTAGGCTTAGGAAACAAGGGTGCGGTGGCAGAACGAACTAATATTTGTCCATCACTGTCGCGTATTAAAAATGCTAGTTTATGTTCATACCTATGCCCAAGTAAATGTTCTTGAAGTTCTATTATTTTATCATCCTCATCATCCTCATCATCCTCTTCTTCTTCCATCTCATGTTTGAGGAGTCCAAACAGCACCTGTGCGCTTTGCGCTAGATTGGCATCAAATAATTCTTCAACTTCGTGTTGGGTATCGACATAAATCCTCCAAGTAACGATTCCCCACACGCCACATATCACGCTTAACAATAAAAATAATAAACGTCTACGAATCGACAAATTCATAATTTTTTTGGTACCATGTAACCGATACCGCGCACTGTGTGAATCAGTTTTTTACCGAGTTTTTTGCGTAAGTGATGGATATGTACTTCAACAGCATTGCTTTCTATCATGTCATCCCAGCCGTACAAACTTTCTTCTAGGCGAGAACGCGATAATATTTGCCCAAGGTTTTCCAACAAGGTTTGTAGAATCGCAAATTCACGCTGCGACAGCATCACGGTTTGTCCATTTTGTGTCAAAATATGTGTAGCAGGCTCAAGGCGCAAATTATCATACTCAATATAAGGTGTTGCCCGTCCACTGTGGCGGCGGAGCAGCGCACGAAGACGAGCACTTAATTCATCTAAATCAAAAGGTTTGACTAAATAATCATCTGCGCCACTGTCCAAACCAATGACTTTATCATTAATAGTATCGCGGGCAGTCAAAATCAGAACTGGGAGTGTATCGCCACGCGCTCGCAAATCTTTAAGGATTTTCAAACCATCTTTTTTTGGCAAGTTCAAATCTAAAATTAGGGCATCATACTTTTCAACTTTGAGCGCATGTTCTCCCGCCTCGCCATCTGTTATCCAATCCACTGCATAATTTGTTTGCATCAAACCGGTTTGAATGCCGTTACCTAACAAAGTGTCATCTTCTATGAGTAGTAAACGCATAATATTGACTTTTCCATCATTCAAATAGTAGCTTTCCAGTTGCAACAATTGTTCTTTAATCTTCTGCAACAAGGAAAAAGTATAATAATCGGACTGAATGTACTGATTATAGCATTCGATTAGGGATTTGATTGACTCCCAGATTAGATGCACAGGGAGATCAGATTGTAGGCTACCAGAGTTCCGCAATTTCATTTCAGCCATAGCCGCAACCACTTCAAGCATTGGAACCAAAAAATACTCGTTAGCAAACCAATTTTCAGCAAACTTTTTATGTATTTGTCTTTCAAGTGGGATGTAATTGGTGCAGTCTTTGGTGACGGCGACCCGTTTGACCTTGATAAAAGGACGGTAACTTCTTGCAAGGTTGGTGATACGGTGGCCTGGGTTTTTGGTTTGTCCGATTTTAATGTAGCCATTGTCCAGTTCTATGGCATAGACTACGCCTAGATTTGGGGCGCATTTGGCTAGAGTGGCTTGGGATAGCTCACCGAAGTAGCTGAGGTTTTTGGGAAACTCGGTGGGTTGGCTTGCTTGTAACTCAACACGC
>JAUXCJ010000320.1 GCA_030618965.1 Thiomargarita sp. | reverse complement strand
TTTCATCGTGCGGTGAACTGGGGAATTTATCCATATAATTGGGGTAACTCAGGAGTTTCTGATAAACTCAATGGGGAATATGTGGAATAAATGGAGTGGTGGGTTTCACTATCGCTCTACCCACCCTACTTAGTTTTGACGGGTAATGTAGTAATGGTGGGTTTCGCTATCGCTCTACCCACCCTACTTAGTTTTTACTAGTAATGTAGTAATGTAGGGTGGGTAGAGCGGTAGCGAAACCCACCACTTCATATTATTCAAATCAAAGCAAATGTGACACCAATCCATCCGCAAGTTTAGGTTCAAACCAAGTGGATTTTGGCGGCATTAATTTTTCAGCATCGGCTACAGCCATGAGTGATTCCATGCTGGTTGGATACAGGGCAAAAGCAACAGCCATTTCGCCACTATTCACCCGTTTTTCTAATTCGCCTAAGCCACGAATACCCCCTACAAAATCAATACGTTTGTCAGTGCGTGGGTCTCCAATACCTAAGATTGGGGTCAACAAGTAATCAGTTAATAAGCTGACATCAAGGCTGGCAACGGGATCATTGGGTATTTTGTCGCTATCAATCATTAAGCGATACCATTGTCCATCTACAAATAGGCCAAATTCGCCGCTACCTTGGGGTTTGACAGGATTTTGACTCGGATTGACCTTAAAATTTTTGGCAACTTGATCTATAAATTCTGAAGTAGTCAGCCCATTTAAATCTTTAACTACTCGATTATAATCAAGAATATTCATCTTGTTATCTGGAAAAATCACGGTCAAAAAGTAATTATAAGCTTCTTCACCTGTTTGCTGAGATGTACGCCGTTTTTCTGCGACTCGTGATGCGGCTGCGGAGCGGTGATGGCCATCGGCAATATAAAGGCAGTCCATTGCATCAAAGGTGGTGGTAATAGTTTCAATGTGACTGGGATCATCGACTACCCAGAGCGTATGAACAACACCATCGTCTGCTGTCAAATCAACACTAGGTGCTTGTGCTGTCAGTGTTTCAACAAGTGCGTCTATGGTGGGATGATGTTTATAGGTTAAAAAAACTGGCCCAGTTTGGGCGTTGAGTGCGTCAATTTGACGTACTCTATCATCTTCTTTATTGGGGCGAGTCAGTTCATGTTTACGAATGCGATTGCTGTTATAATCAGCTATGTTAGCAACGGCGACTAAGCCAATTTGCTCATGTTTGCCCATTTTTAAACGATATAAATAATAGTTAGCTTGTTCATCTTGTTTAAGAATGTTGGCTTCAAGCATAGCTTGCAAATTTTCTGCACCTTTGGCATACACTGCATCATTATAAGGATCGGTATCGGGAGGTAAATCAATTTCTGGTTTTGAAATATGCAGAAAACTCCAAGGACGATCCTTAGCACGTTGACGCGCTTCTTCTGTATTAAGCACATCATAAGGCGGGGCAATCACATCATTGGCCGTTTCTGCTAGGGGACGTAATCCCGCAAAGGGACGAATAAGCGACATTTTTAACTCCTTTATTTTAAATAATAAATTTTATACGAAATTTTTAAACACCATTCAAACCATTATCACAAACGGCCTATTGGAAATTCAACATGCGTACTCAGATTAATATGCGTATTAACCAACCCATTGATCCAGTTTTCAAAAAACGGGTCGTTATTGCAAACCCTTATCCAAGTAGAAAGTGGCCGTTAATCATTGGCATCTGTTTTATTTTTAGTGGTTTAATCACGGCAATTTATTTTAATGCTGATATCATTCAATCTAGTAAAATATTGAGTGATAATTTAATTGTTGAAAAACCAACAAGTACAACTCAGGAAGAATTAGCAAATTTGGAACTGTCAGAAGTTAATAAAACAATCACGCAGCCAGTTCCATCAGTGCCTGAACCCCCATCTATTGATAGTGATCTTTTGTTAGCCAAAGCAAAGACACAACTTGCGAAGGCTCAATTCACGTCACCTAAAGGTGATAATGCTTATGAAACTTATCAAGCTTTAGTTAAAACTGCACCGCAACAAGCGCAACCAATCTTAGATAAAATCGTCGCGTGGTATTTCAAACAAACCAAGAAGTATATCAGTATTAATAAGCTAACCCAACCAAAACGCGGCAATGCTTATGATAAGTATCAACAACTGAAAGAGATTGCGCCTGAGCATCAAAGTACACAAGTACTTTTAACCCAGATTGTTAAGCTACTCCATAAGAAGGCTAAGCGACAAATGCGGAGACAATTTTATACAACGCCAGAAAATAATAATGCGGTTCGTACTTATCGGCATATTGTAAATATTTCCCCAAATGATGCTATAGCTAACAATGCCCTAACTGAAATTGCTAAAAAATACTATAAATGGGCTATTTCTAGAAAAAACCAGGGGCGATATAAAGCCAGTCTGAATTATATTGAAAAAGGTTTACAAGCTAAACCGGATGATACTGAATTAAATGAATTGAAATTGGTGGTGAGTTCTAAATAAGTAATCGGAACTATCAGGATTGTATTTAAGGATAAAACCCCGAGTTCTATCTTAGTTACTGATGTTACGCACCAAAGTTCCCAGAGAATAACTACAAGGATTGTATTTAAGAATGGATAAGACAAAATCTAAATAGAAATTGGGTTTTATCCATTCGAGGATAAAGTTTTTTGAAAAAAAACTTTATCCTCGAATATTAAAAGCAATCCTTGTAGTTATTCGGGATTGGAAACAAGCTGCGTACCCCAAAAGCGTTATAATCATCCAAATAATGCTTTATTGCTCGATCAATTTCAGTTATTGCAAATAATAGATGTTTGATTTTGCTGGCAGTATTCATTTAGCCTTTCCGATATTTGTTGTTTTTCTGGTTTGGTTAAAGATTTATATCCTCTTCCATAGGGCCAACCATAGCCCCATCGATACCAAGTGGGGAAGTATGCCGAACCACCAATTATCACACCTATATACATAGTTTTTGCCAGAATAGTATTGCCAGTTTTTTCGGTTATGCAATCTCTTAGCTTGCTATCAGCTATTTGTTTCTCTTCTTTGATACCTCCACGCCAATAAACCAAATCGTGTTCAAAACAACATTCATACCACAGTTTATTGTTGTTTATTGTTCCATCGGGGAATAAACTACATCCATCGCTTTTAAAAGCGGTAATTTGCGGCAATGAATCTGCTGTTGGTGATAAAGCACAACTCATTAACAAAGTTACTATTAATGGTATTATTAAAAATTTAGTTCTATTTATGGCCATTGCTTGTTATTGTTTCTATTTCACAAATTTCACGTTAAAGT
>JAUXCJ010000326.1 GCA_030618965.1 Thiomargarita sp. | reverse complement strand
GTTAAACAGTTATATGACTGTTTTGACAATGCGTTTTTCATTCCCAAAATACAAGAGGCTAATTTAGCTCATATTAGCAAAGCTTTAAATGCATTAAATCAAGTCAATTCTAGCAAAACAGTTGCTATCTTAGCACAAATTGATAATGCGTTTTTCATTCCCAAAATACAAGAGGCTAATTTAACAGATATTGTGATGAGCCTAAATCGTTTAAATGCTGTTAATCCCAGCAAAAGCGCCGCTATCTTTGAACAAATTGACAATGCCTTTTTCATTCCCAAAATACAAGAGGCTAATTTAGGTCATATTGGCAATGCTTTAAATGCATTAAATCAAGTCAATTCCAGCAAAACCGCCGCTATCTTTGCACAATTTGACAATGTGTTTTTCATTCCCAAAATACAAGAGGCTAATTTAACAAGTATTGGGGAGAACCTAAATCGTTTAAATGCTATTAATCCCAGCAAAACTTCCGCTATCTTTGAACAAATTGACAATGCGTTTTTCATTCCCAAAATACAAGAGGCTAATTTGCAAAGTATTGGCTATGCTCTAAATACTTTAAATCAAGTCAATCCCAGCAAAACCGCAGCTATCTTTGAACAAATTGACAATGCGTTTTTCATTTCCAAAATACAAGAGGCTAATTTAACAGGTATTGGGGAGAACCTAAATCGTTTAAATGCTATTAATCCCAGCAAAACCGCCGCTATCTTTGAAAACATAGATAATAATTTATTGGTTCAAAAAGCAACACTGCTAAATTTCGTTCGCTTGGCAAACGCATTACTTGCTCTTAATAAGGTAAGTAATAATAAAACAAAACGTATTTTTAAAGCATCGCAATCCATCTTTACAGTTGACAGATTAACTAAAGAAATAGAAACAGTTAAATACGAAACATTTTTATATAATTTTTCTATTTTTCCAAGATTAGATGCCGATTTTTGTAAAGAATTGTTACAAAATATTGACGAATCCTATTTATTTCAGTGGAATAAATTAAAGAACATCATGCAATTTAATCAACTACTGAATGCTTTTCGCCTTGCTGAAATAAGCAAAGAAGATGAAAATATCAAACAATTAATCTCCTTTGCCCAGAAACATAAGGATACTTTCCTTAGTCAAAGGAAGATATCTGATATTGGCAGTTTTTTACAACAACTAGCGAATTATATCGACATTCAACCCATCATAAAACAGAATGTGGGTAAGTTTGTAGGAAAAATACGCTATGAAAAAAAGCAAACTGAAATTCCTAGATTTATAGGTATCATCCATGCTAACGCACCTGATAGTGCATTTTACCTATTTAAACAATTAAAAAAATTTTATCCCGATGTCCAAGAAATTATCGGCTTCACCCACTACTACATCGGCAAAAACTACCACGAGCAATTGCAACTCAAAGAAGCCACCCACCACCTCAAAAAAGCCGCAGCCATTTTTACCGACATCAAGCACGAAATAGGCGTTGAATTGGTGCAAACAGAATTAAAACAAATAAATTTACTATAAAGTGGCATGGTTAAAATCCTAGCTAGAACATTCCACTAAAAATATGTCACTGACTACTAATCTTCAAACCACTGAATCAAAAAATCAATAAAAGTACGCACTTTCGCCGCTAAGTGACGGTTATGAGGATAAACTGCATAGACACCATATTCAAACGCCTCATATTCTTGTAATAAAATTTTTAAGCTATTTTTGCGAATATCTTCACTAACCGCATAGGATGGACAAAGACCAATGCCTTGACTGGTAAGAATCATATTACGTGCAGCTAGGGCATTATTGACTCTAAATCTTCCAGTGACATCGACGTTGAATGCTTGTCCCTTTTCCTGGAACTGCCAACGATCTGGAAAGTGGAAGTTAGTATCAATAATGCAATTATGCTTGGCAAGTTCATTCGGATGTACTGGTGTGCTGGTGCGCGATAGATACTCTTGGGTTGCACAGACTATCATTCGAGCCGGAGCTAATCTCCGGGCAATAAGGCTAGAATCAGTTGGTTTGTAGATACGCACTGCTAGATCGAAACCCTCGTCAACAATATTGACAAAGCGGTCACCCAATACCAGTTCCACTGAAACACCGGGCTGTTGATCGAGATAGTCCGCCACTGCCTGTGTCAAATATTTTTCCCCAAAAGTTGTAGGTGCAGCAACCAAAAGCTTTCCTTGTGGTGCTGCTTGTTTATCTTTGATTGCAGCTTCCAATTCATCAAAATCTTCCAATAATTGTTGGCATCGTTGGTAATAAGCCTGACCCACTTCAGTGAGATTGAGTTTTCGCGTTGTGCGGTTGAGTAGCCGAACACCAAGATGGTCTTCCAATTGCCCCACGTATTTGCTAGTCAGGGACTTTGAGATTCCGAGCCGTTCGGCTGCTGCCGTGAATGATCCAGTAGTGACAACGGCTGCATAAGTACGCATAGATGTGAGAATGTCCATTGATTGTCAATGATACGTTGATAGTTATTGTTCAATAGTGCTGTTTATCTTGATTTTAAAAATAGTCATTATAGTCCCCGAACCAAACGTTCAAAAATCACTTTAACAGGATAAATAGCATGTACAACCTAAAAATCACAACAAGTACTTTGGCTTTATTAAGTAGTTTAACTATCGCACCCGTTTTGGCGGAAACAACAACTCAGGGTTACTACAAGATTGATCTAGCGCATAGCTCAGTTACTTTTTCGGTAAAGCACTTGGGAACCAGTGAAATGGTTGGTCGGTTCAACACGATTGAGGGGCATTTTACCCTCGCTCCAAAAGGGCGTTCCAATCTGAAAGTCAGTATTGCAACGGCGAGCGTGGACACGAACCACAAAAAACGTGATAAACACTTACGTAGTCCAGATTTCTTTAATGCCAAGCAATATCCAAAGATGACATTTACTTCCAGTAAAGTGTCTTTCAGGAATGGCAAGCCTTCGATGATAACAGGTAAACTTTCTCTGCATGGAAAGACCAAAAGCGTGAGATTTCACTTAAATTCCATTGGTGCAGGCGCTGATCCTTGGGGCGGCTACCGAGCTGGTTATAGAGCCACCACTGTTATCAAGCGTTCCAACTACGGCATGAATTTTATGCAAGGCGGTATTGGCGATAATATCAAAATCACGCTCAACATTGAAGCCATCAAGCAATAAATTGAATCGGGGATACTCAGTGTCCCTGCCAGAGGAAACTAAGCATGAATACCTATTTGCAATTGATCCTGCCGAGTCTAGTTTTACCG